>CALDJN010000022.1 GCA_937901695.1 uncultured Anaerocolumna sp. | reverse complement strand
ATGACTTTATAGCCATTCTTTAATATTTTTGTAACTTTATAAGTTTATCCTGTATTGAATCCCATTTGAATATCATTTATTATTATAATTAGTAATCTTCATCTTAAGAGCATAGTTAAAATAAGAACTAATTATCAATCTATATCTATGTGTATACTAATTTTCCTTCTCATATAATTCTAAAACTAATTGGTAACCCAAGTATTAATTAAGCAAAAGAGTTTCCCCTTTTGTTAAAGTTAATACATTTAACTATATAAATAAAGGAGAAACCCTTAAAAGTATACTTAATAATTCTATAAATGTAATGTTCCGTTTTTATTGAATTTGTAGGTTGAACCTATAAATTTCAATAAGAAAATATTAATAATAGGCTAACTTCTGATATAGTCAATAAAGTAAGTACTAAATTAATATTATTTTTTAGTGCTAATCAAATCGAAAACAGTATGATGGCTAGTATAGTAAGCACTATCAACCAATTGTGCCTTTCCATTAAATTTATCCATATAAAATGGCCTATTTAAATCATCATATGCAGTATTTGCAACAGTATAAAAATCTTCAATGCTACCCGGTGTAAAGCTCTTTATATGACCAATTACTATGCTAGCCATTGCTTTGGCGCAAGCAAATCTGTTGGAAATAAAATTAGGATCATCCGCATAAGCCACTTTAGTAATAGGATTTTCTGAATGATCAATCATTTTACTAGTAGCAGGATTAAATGTGTTATGGGCAAACACATCTGTTGCTGTATGTAAAGCCAGACTATAGACATATAATCGCTTATTTCTATCGGTTACACCAACGGTCTTTAATATCTCTGTCCAGTCTTTACCAAGTGCAGAGGTATAAGTTATTTTCTGTAAATTAGCAAAATCTTCATCAATCATTCTATAAGGACTAAGAGGTTTCGGAGGAGCTGGTCAGGTTCCTGTAACGACAGAAGTATTATTATTAAATACAAGTGCCATCTTAGTTATATAGATATATGAACCCATATAATTTGAATAATATAAATTTTTATATGTTCCATCGGTTTGTTTTTCCTGACAATTACCATATCCATGCCATTGTGGGTTTGTTGTATGAATTGGTATCAACTTATCAGGTGCTATAGCACCCAATTTCACTACTGTTAAAGCATCTGGACTTAGCGTTTGGCCACTGGGAGATTTTGCTTCTGCATAAGAATCATGTGAGCTTTGCGTCCAGCTACCTTTAACATAATCAACATCATCAAATGCAATAACTTCACTCGTATTATCTAATAATCCGCCATTTCTTTTTTCTTCTTCAATAATAGAATCTAATTGCTCATTATCCACATACAGGTTTTTAAATTCATCATATTGCCCTAATGCATATTCTAAATCTATAAGACCATATCCGTATTCTACACTATCTCCATACTTGTTTGCGCTTAAGTCTAGTAGGTTACGTATGAAATCGTTGGAACTAGATATATCTTTTTGCCATAGAATAGATGCAATACCAGTAACATGTGGAGCAGCCATGCTTGTTCCTGATGATACTGTAAAGCCGCCAAAATGACTTGTAGATAAAATTAATTCTCCTGGTGCCATTAATTCCAAATCTTCACCTGTTGCACTATACTGGCTTCGTTCGCCCATACTATCCACTGAGCCAACTGCTATTACTTCATCATATGCAGCGGGATATTCTATTGTTAAATTATTACCTGCAGCTGCAATTAATAAGATTCCTGCAGCATATGCATCTTGTATAGCTAACTTTAATGCATCAGAATCCGTAGCAGTACCAAAGCTAATATTTATTATATTTACCTCATTGTCAATCGCCCAATATATTGCCTCAACTACTCTACTTATCGGAGCTGATAGGTTGCTATCAAGGACTTTTGCTGAATATAATTCTACATTAGGATTAATACCTTTGAAGCCATGTTCACTACCTTTTGCTGCTATTATACCTGCAACACTTGTACCATGACCACAAGAGTCTTCATAAATTATAGATACTTCATCTTCACCTGGTATAAAATTTTTTCTCATATAGACATCTATATCTTCAGTATAGTCAACACCAGAATCTATAATTGCTACTTTTACTTTGGAACCTAAATCTACTGTTATTGCCGAACCTGAAATGGTATCTACACTATCCGCTTTAATTGCTTGTATATTCCATTCTACATTAGAATTTTTTGAGGAACGTTTTTTAATTTTCTTATTGTGCTTGTCTTTTTTAATTTTTTTAAATTTTTTATCTTTATTTTTGTCTTTATCTTTGTCTTTATCTTTGTCTTTAAAATTATTAATATCAATCATGCTACCAAATACATATTCATCTTTCTCAACAACTAATACCTTACTATCTTGCCTCAGTTTTAATGCTTCTGCCGAAGTCATACTATAAGTTTCTACATTACGGCTTGTCCCATTGTTAGAGATAACTACATATTGTTCCTTCTTGGTATCTTGTTTTTCACTTATAGCATAAGTTTGAATCGGCGTTACGATTAAACTGCATAATAATGCTAGAATAATTATTCTTTTCATGTTTTGTTTCCTCCTTATAATTAAATTACACTTTTTGAACGCTTTGACTATCCTCCCCTCCTAATAATAGTAGCTTACTTTTAATTCTGGTTCATATCTTTATGCAAATAACAATTCAGGCATCACCTCCGTAAACTTCTCCTTTTATTTCAAAACTATTTGCTCCAATATTGGAGCAACATGCATTAGTTATGCATACAATTAAGTTTTTTCAGCTTCTTAAAGCTTTTGTGGATGCCCCTCTTTACAAATCCACAATACACCAGAAGTCAGAGACAATTAATTTCTTAGAAAGTTATTCAATTTTAAAAGTTTTCTTTCAGACTTATTAAAGTACCTCAAAATCTAATAATTTACACCAACTCTGAAACAATCCCGAATAATATCTTAGTTTTTTTCTTATATAGAGAAAAATGTCTAAGTTGTAGTAGAAATTCATTAATAATTACCTGAATTAATTTATATTAATTGTGTATGTTCTTTGTATTTTATACATAAGTGTTATTGTTTACAAATTCTTTATAATATGATTATTCTACCTGCATAATGGTATTACAGTTATTCTTTTGTTCTCTAATATATTTCTTTCCGCGTTGTAATTATTTGTATATACAATAACATATATTGGTATATGGGTAAGCGCCTTCCTATATAAGAAAATGGTACCATTCCTTATCATGATAATTCTAATAATTTTTTTTACTTTATCCAACATTTTCTTGCCTTAATACACCTACTAAGATACAATTATTTTTTATAAATACTTATGTGTTTTATAACACTATTTACTAATGTGTATCGTTGAGGAGATGTACCAATGAAAATTGATCGTTTATTTGCTATAACCAATATCCTTATCAATAAAAAAACTGTAACCGCAACTGAATTAGCAAGTCAGTTTGGTGTATCTGTGCGTACCATCTATAGAGATGTTGAAATTTTGTCCACCAACGGGGTTCCCATCTACACCCACCAGGGAAAAGGAGGTGGAATCTCCATTATGGAGGGTTACACCATCGATAGAACCATGTTATCCGATGAAGAACAAAAGCAGGTGCTTCTTGCTCTTCAAAGTCTGCAGGTGACTAGACATATTGATGTTGATAGCTCTATAAACAAACTACGTAATGTATTTAAAAAAGATAATACCAATTGGATTGAAATTGATTTTGCCGGTTGGGAAGAAAGTGATGGGGAAAAGGAAATCTTCGAATTGGTAAAAGACGGAATATTACATTCTACTACCCTTTCCTTTTCTTATTATGGCAATAATGGTGAAAAATCAGAACGTGTTGTGGAACCACATAAATTGATTTATAAAGGTTATAGCTGGTACTTATATGCATATTGCAGACTTAGGAAGGATTTTAGATTTTTTAAATTAAGGAGAATGGAAAATCTGTCTGTATCGGAAGAGAGCCATTTTCAAAATAATACTCCTGCCTCAATATCAAAAACATCTGACTCTAATAATTCAGAAGAAAAATATAAAGTCACCTTAAAAATTGACGCTTCCATGGCATTTCGAATTTATGATGAGTTTAGAAATGGTGTTATTAAAAATTGTGGAGAATATTTTATGGTTGAAATATTACTTCCAGATAAACAATGGGTTTATAGCTACTTGCTGGGATTTGGTTCTGCATTAGAAGTTTTAGAGCCGAAGCAGTATAGAGATAGATGTATAGAAGAATTGAAAAAATCGTTGAAGAAATATTTATAACCTGACAAACAGGTGTCAAGTTATATCTGCTATGATTTGATTACAAATATTAAAGAAAAGAGGTAATCAAATATGAATTATGAAGTAGTTAACTTAGAAGAACAAATGGTGGTAGGCTTAACTGCACGTACTAAGAATTCCAATCCCGATATGGGAATGGTAATTGGTTCCTTATGGAATAGCTTTTACCAGGATGGAATATATGCTTCTATCCCTAACAAAAAAGATGATAAGGCTTTGGGCATCTATTCAGATTACGAAAGCGATGCTAATGGAGCATATAATGTAATTGTTGCATGTGCTGTAAACAAGGCTAGTAATATTCCGCAGAATACAATTGTAAAAACAATTCCTGCAGGTAAATATGCTAAATTTATAGTACATGGACATATGCAGCAGGCAGTTGCTGAGTTTTGGCAGGAATTATGGATGATGAATCTGGATAGGACATTTATATGTGACTTTGAAGAATATCAAGATGCAAACATTGAAAATGCGACTGTTCACATCTATATTGGGATTCTATAAAGTTTGTTGCTAAAATAGAAACTGAATGTAAAAAAATATGCTTGGTTATATTAATGCTGTAAAAACAATGTCATTCTGAGCCTAAGGCGAAGAATCTCAAGCCGTAAGTGGAGATTCTTCGCCTTTCAGGCTCAGAATGACATTGTTTTTATACTACTATATCTATGCCTATATCTATATCTTAATTTATTCCCTTTTGAGAAATATTCTGGATAGTATTCATAATATGTTCATGAGCCAATTTCTCGGCCTCGGCACCATTTCTTTTTTTAATGGCGTTTAGAATAGCGGTATGTTCTTTATTGGAATTCATAGCTCTGTCATCGGACGCTAAAGTTATTTTACGAATACGCTGTACATAATGATGGAAGTCAGATAGTACATGATCTAATATCTTACTATTTGATGCTGCATAAATGGTTTCATGAAATTTATTATCCAGTTCCACCACCTGTTGATGGTGCTCTTTTTTTGCATGGAATTCAGAGAGGTAGATAATTTCTTCCAATTCTTCAATTTGCTTCTGGGTAATATGTTCACAAGCCCATTTGGCACATAAACCTTCCAAGTAAGAGCGGATGATATAGATATCGTTTATATCCTTCTCTGATATTCCGGTAACATAAGCTCCTTTGTTAGGAATGATATTAACTAAACCTTCCAGTTCCAGCTGCCTTAAGGCTTCTCTAACTGGGGTACGGCTAACGCCCAATTCCGTTGCAATGGTATTTTCTTTTAGTTCTTCATTCTGATTGTACTTTCCCGACAAAATGTCCTCACGAATTTTATTAAATACTCTTCCTCGAAGAGAATATTTATCAGTTACTTCTTTTTGAACATCATAGTCATTCACTACATGCTCCTCCTATAAATTTCTGGTAGTATCCATTATATAGTTGGCAAATTCTTCACTGGTTGCTCCTGTATCTCTTCCTGTCATAACCAACTTTTTCTCTGTAATGGTGCAAATATCAAGTGCTTTATACAATTTATCGGCTTCTTTGGTATATCCTATATGAGAAAGTAACATAGCTCCTGCTCTGATTACACTACATGGATCTGCATAAATGTCTCTTCCTTCATCAACCATACGTGGTGCAGAACCATGGATTGCTTCAAACATGGCATAGCATTTACCGATATTAGCACTGCCGGCAGTTCCCACGCCACCTTGGAATTCTGCTGCCTCATCAGTAAGGATATCACCATAAAGGTTAGGAAGCACAAGTACTTGGAAGTCTTTTCTTCTCTTCTCATCTACTAATTTTGCTGTCATAATATCGATATACCAGTCATCAGCAGTTATATTAGGATATTCTTTTGCTATTTCCCTAAACATATCTAAGAATTTACCGTCAGTAGTCTTGATAATATTTGCCTTTGTAACAGCAGTTACTCTGGTTTTTCCATTGGCTTTTGCATATTCAAAAGCTGCTCTGATAATTCTTTCTGTTCCCTGGGAGGTAACAACCGTAAAGTCTACGCCTAAGTCCTCTGTTACATGAACACCTTTGCTTCCAACTGCATAAGCGCCTTCTGTATTCTCACGATAGAAAGTCCAGTCTATGCCTTGTTCCGGAATACGAACTGGTCTGACATTGGCAAAAAGGTCTAATTCTTTTCTCATAGCAACATTAGCACTTTCTACATTTGGCCATGGATCACCTTTTCTTGGTGTAGTTGTTGGTCCTTTTAGAATAACATGACATTCTTTTAGTTCTTTTAATACATCTGCAGGTATAGCAACTTTCTCAGCTGCTCTTCTTTCAATGGTAAGTCCATCTATTACCTTAAATTCAACTTTACCTTGTTTTACTTCATCTGCCAGTAAATATTCCAGTACCCTTTGAGCCTGGGAAGTGATAGCTGGCCCGATACCATCACCACATACACCAATAATGATTTTATCAAGTGCTTTATAGTTAATAAAGTCTCCTTGTTTTTTCATTTCTTCTACTCTATTTAATTGTTCCTCCAGCAGCTTTCCAAACTTCTCCTTTGCTGCTTCAATTTGTGCTGAATACATATTTATACCCATTGCATATCACGATTCTTGCAGATATGGCACTGCCACAAATAAAAGATTGAAAGAATGGATTTGTGGCAGCCTTTCTAATATATTTTCTTTCAACCAATACTTCTGTATCATTAACAATGAATGAATTACTATGGCTTTGCATTTTCATACACCAATAATCATAACAATTAATGAATATCTTTTCAAGCTAAAACTAGTAAATACCTTCATGTTTCCAGCTTAGTCTCCTGATATATTAATTAAATACATTCTCAGCAATATTCATTTCACTTTTAATATCGTTAATTTTTTGGATTAATTCTTCATCCGTCATTACAGTAACACGACCCTCTTCATACTCTTTGTCGACCCATTCTTTGATTTTAATAACAATTGGGTTTGATTTGTCTACTGCATCCTTACCTTTTAACTTAAAATAACTATTAATCCAGTGTGCAATGCCTGCCAGGCCAGAGGTATTGGATACCGAAACTAAAGCTGGTCTATTTAAGAATTTACCAGTATCAAATATGTTATAGATTTCTTCATTTTTTAATAGTCCATCAGCATGGATACCTGCTCTGGTTACATTAAAGTTTTTACCTACAAATGGCGTTCTGTGGGGTATGTGATATCCGATTTCTTTTGTAAAGTACTCAGCTAACTCAGTAATTACAGTTGTATCCATATCGTCTAAAGTACCCTTTAACTGTGCATATTCGAATACCATTGCCTCTAATGGGGTATTGCCGGTTCTCTCACCAATACCGAATAAGGAAGTGTTAACACCACATGCACCATATAACCAGGCAGTTGTAGAATTGGACACCGCTTTATAGAAATCATTGTGTCCATGCCATTCTAACAATTCAGAAGGTACTCCGGCATGTGTAGTAAGCCCGTAAATGATACCCTGAACAGAACGTGGAATAACAGCACCAGGGAAATTCACTCCATAACCCATTGTATCGCAAGCACGAATCTTAACCGGAATTTTATATTCTTCACTAAGTTTCATTAATTCCAAGCAAAATGGAATAACAAATCCATGAATGTCGGAACGAGTAATATCTTCCAAATGACATCTTGGGGCAACACCTGTCTCTAAACATTCGCGAACGACGCTTAAATAATGATTCATTGCTTCCTTACGTGTCATTTTCATTTTATAGAATATATGATAATCGGAGCAGCTTACTAAGATTCCTGTCTCCTTCATACCTAGTTCTTTTACTAATTCAAAGTCCTTTTTACTGGCACGAATCCAAGAAGTAACTTCTGGGAATTTATAACCTCTTTCCATACATTTATAAACTGCATCTCTGTCTTTTTTACTATATAGGAAGAATTCACTTTGTCTAATAATACCTTTTGGACCACCTAAACGATGAAGATAATCAAATATAGTAACGATTTGTTCCGTTGTATAAGGAGCTCTGGATTGCTGTCCATCACGAAAAGTAGTATCCGTAATCCATATTTCATCTGGAAAATGGTGGGGTACTATTCTATCATTAAACGCGATTTTAGGAATCTCATCATAAGGGAATAGGTTTCTAAAGGTATTTGGTTGAGCTACATCTACTAAAGGATACAAATGCTCTTCCAATTGAAGCAAATTGTTCTGAGGATTTAATATTACTTTTCTACTTTCATCCATATCATCGTCTCCTTATCTTATACAAAATAATTGCATATTTGTTATTAGCCATATTCCATATATCTTTTCACTTAACATATAACAAATATAGGTAATTAAGCACGTAAAAAGGCAAAGTGCTTTATTGGCTTTTCACTTAATATATAACAAATATGGGATTAATAAAAAAAATTATTTTAATATAAATATGTATTCTATAACTTTGAATATAGTTGCATTTTTATACATGTTTTATTGTATACAATTATACTTTCAATGTCAAGAAATAAATAACGTCTTTTAAATAAATTAATTAAACATAATCAGCAGAACAAAAAGTGGCTGTTGCAAAATAAAAAAATTTGTCATTCTGAGAGCTTTAGTTGGAAGAATCTCACTTTAAAATGAGATTCTTCGTGCAAATTCAGCTTTACTGAATTTGCTCTCAGAATGACAGTTTTGCAACAGCCTCTATATGTTTTTAATCTTTGACCATATCATCGGTAGGAAAGTTCTCAGAATGACAGTTTTGCAACAGCCACTATATACTTTTAATCTTTGCCATATCATCGGTAGGAAAGCTCTTAGGATGACAGTTTTGCAACAGCCACTTTTTTGTTTTAAATTTCATATTTGCCCAAATCTACTTGGAAGTTTTTAATCATTGAATCAAATACTTTGATTTGATTTGATAATTCATTGATTTGCTCTACATAAACTGCAACGTTAGAATTTGCTTCCTGTGTGGATGCTGAATTCTCTTCTGCAATAGCTGCAAGATTCTGAATTCCATCAAATAATTTGGATATATTATCAGCTTCTCCTTTTAAATCCTGGGAATTCTTTATTAATAACTTGGATACTTCATCCAGTCTCTTATTGGATTGATTGGAGGTATCTACTGCTATTGATAATTTTCCGTTTTCATTTTCCAGGACGCTGTATTCATTTTCAATACCTTCCCCTACTTGATTAATATTAGAAACAAAGTAGGTTAAGCTTTCATTGATTTGCTCTACAGCACTATTGGTTTCTTCAGAAAGTTTTCTGATTTCTTCTGCAACTACAGTAAAGCCTCTGCCAGCTTCTCCTGCTCTTGCAGCTTCAATAGAAGCATTTAAAGCAAGTAAATTAATTTGTTTTGCAATAGAGGATACCATTGATACGATTTGCGTCATGTTATCAGCATTTTCTTTCATCTCATTGCTGCGTTTTCTAATATCGCTAAATCTTGTTAATATATCTGTTATCTGAGAAGCTGTGGCTTCAACATTATGAAAACTCTTTTCAATACCTGCCACTGCTTCTTCAATTTGTCCCTTATTATATTGTCCATCATCGGATATAGCATTTACATTACGTATACTTCCATCCAGGACAGTTATCGCTTTCTCTGTATCCTCAGCCTGGGTAATAGCCGCCTCTGCCACCTGTTCCAGTACAGTAGTTATATCATTGGAGGTATTCTCCATGGTACCGGCAATTTCAGAAATAGATTTATTAAATGTATATAATTCATCTACAATGGCGTTAAATCCGATAAAATCTTTTTGTACACTGGTTTTAACTTTGTTAATTATATTCATGACCATTTCATATTCATCATTGGATTTTAGAACAACTGATTCAACAAAATTATGATTGCTTAACTGTTCTAATTCTTTTAAAATCAGTTTTCTTGGTTGATTAAATATAAAACTTGAAGCTAAAGTAGCTAATAAAGTGACCCCAGCTAATATTAAACAATTAACAACATTTTTTGATAATAATAAGGTAAATATGGTAACCAATAATGTATTAAAAATTGCGCATTTTACTGCTACATTTTTGAATATTCCAAATGAAAATATTCGGTTAATACGATATTCCTTTGTAAATTGAATTTCTTTTTCAAACTTTAGCTTTAGCTGAGTTTCATTTTCATTCTGACTAAGCATTTCCACATTTATATCTTCATTAAAATAATGTGCAACCCCGCTGATAAGACCAGTTAAATAATCAGCCATTCCTCTCTTGGAACGATATGTAAATAGCACTTCATGGGAAGATATAGGGACTACATCCAAAATCGGAGGAACTGCACCTTTGATTCGTTTCATAACTATGACATGAACATCATTCATGGATTTTAGAAATTGATAAGCAGATTCATGACGAAAAAAACCAGGATATGCTTTACTAAAGGTCTTAATGTTTTCTTCACCCATAACAAACCATATTTCTTTGTGGTTTTTTCCTTCTTTTTTTCCTATTTGGTCAACTATAGCCTTTGCAATTGTATCTGGAACATCTTCAAATGGAGTGAAAATATGCCCTTTTTCTATTCCATTTGCCTTAAGTACATCATCTACCTCAGAATCTCCAAATAATTTTCTGCAAGATTCTACCCAGGTTGATACCACAGTTCCTTTCATATACATTTCTCCTTTGTAATATATTGTATAATATTAGTAAAACTAATTTTTATCCTGCTTACAATTATAATTCAATTATATTTTTAATTCAAGACATACTAATTACGAAACAGCTAAATTGTTTTTAAAAATTGCTTTTAAAAATTACTTTTAAAGCCTTACTATTTTTTCCTTAAATACCTCATAATGAAAATTTATTTTTTATCAATTCTGCTACCATGTCAGGAGTATGATTTGTATTATTGATTCTAATATAATTTTCTTTTTGAATTTCACCTTCCAACGAATTCAGGCGATATTTATCTTCCAATTTTCTAAAAAATTCTTCAGACTTTTTGATATTCCTTTTAGATGGTTTATGAAGTAAACGATTCTCTGTTTTGTTTCTTGCTATGCGCAATTCATAATCTGCTTCTAACTCTACAAAGTAAACCTCCCCATTTCTCGAAAGAAATAGTTTTTCCAAATCGTTTATATACTTCCAATCTTCTTGAGAATCAAAAGCCCACATATAAGTAAATATCATACCATATTCATCACTCTTGGAATAGGCTTCAAAAATTTCTTTTCTGAATAATCCTGTTAGTCTGCTTCTCTCTTCTGGCATGTTTGCAAATAAATCTGAAACAATATCAATTGTCATATGGTTATGAAACAGTTTCAAGCCTGTGATTTTTTCTAGTTCTTGTCCTACTGTCATTTTACCTACCGCATGGGGTCCAAAGATAATAACTAATTTCATCAACTTCCTCCTATAAATTTTGGGATTTACCACATTAAATGATAGAAAATTAAATTTAATTTAGCAAAGTGTTTTATGCCCTGCTAAATTGGGATACTATTACTTTACAATATCAATATATCACCAATTAACCACATATGAATACCTTCAATTATATTCATTATTTAATACACCATTTGCAATTGGAGGAACATAGTAAGCACAACTGTAATTAATGAACTTATCTTAAAAGTTTTGAATTATAATGTTACTTTTCATCATTGTTACACTCCTCAAATATTAGCTTTTGTTGATTAGTGTCTAGTACTGCATTTTCTTCATTTGGTATGATTGCATTATATTTGCCATGACCAAAATCATCACATATCGCAACTGGGATAGCATACCGCTCTCCAAAACGTTTATCTTTATTATATAACGTAGTTTTATAAAAAACTACTACAACTTTCTTATGATACAATTTAAGGAATAACTGGTCAGTTTTATTATAATTCTGCCTAATGTAGCAATTTTACTTAAAGAATGACCTGCCACAATCTTTGCATATAAATCTTTGTTTTCAGTTTTCCTAATTATTTCTGTACTATAAAGGAAAGACTCTTTATTGAGCGAGCCTAATTAATTATAAAAAAATAAGCCATAGTGAAAATACAATTTATCTAATTGGTTCTTCACCTGTGGCTTAGTTATTATAAGAATATATTTATTTTTATTATTATTTGTTAACTTTTATATAATACTTATCCAACAGCTTATGTGGATGATAAGATAGCTTCGAAGTACGAAGTCCTAAATCTCCGGCATCATCTTCCCGGTTAATATAAAGAATAGATTCATTTACACTGTCCTTGGCAAATTCATTCATAATTATCTGATAAGAACCTGGGTATTCTTTTAAGGCTTTCTCAATATGAACGTAAAGTGTATCATTGATAATTTCACCAACGGATATAGCAATAATTTCTCCGTCAATTTCAATAAAGCCTCCGAACAAACCTATATCTCCAATTAAAGGAAGTATTTCACTGGTCCTTTTATTCTCTTCAATTGCCGTCTCCATTGCTTTAACCATGTTACTGGAAAATCCATCATAAAATTCAATAACACGATTTATGTTATCTTTATTCATTCTGGCATACTGATAATTCGGATAGTTTTTTTTGAATTTGTTCATATGATTTCTTTGCCCGCTATACCTTCTGCCTTTTAGCTGACTTAAGTCCTCTGATAGATATAGATAGTCCGACATATCTCGGTCAAATTGAAATTCGACTTTATTTTGGAAAAAGTTTTTAATTGATTCTAAAGCCTCTTCAGGTATAGCGCAAAAAATAAGTGGCATATTTATTTGATCCGTATACTCAACTAGAATCTGAAGACCTTCCTCTAACGGCTTTTTCCCTGTAGGTAAAATAAAGGCTGTACTTCCATTATAGATTCTTACCTTCATAAAAAGTGTTTCATTATATATGGTATATTCGCTCTTATAGAATTCTCTCCACATGAATAATGTACCTATTGTACTATCACAAGTTCTATTATTTTTATATGGTAAGTATTCCTTAATTTCCTCTAAACTTTCTAAAGTGATAGGTTTAAAATTTAACATAAGTAATCTCCAATTCCTTTATCCTTTTTTCTTGCATTTTCCATTTTACTTAAAAATAAAATTTTTAACAATGGAAAAATCTTATTATTAACAAACTTTTAATATTTCAGTGAAAATAATGTATCCCTTTCATATAATTTATAAAATAATTTATAATATGTATTGTAAAAACAATTGACACTGAAACAAGTATTGTATATTATATTCTTATAAATACATTGTATGCGATTTAATTGAGTATAATATAACATATAAAATCATATAAGTAAAGGAGAAAAAATTATGAATATTTTTGATTTCACAGTAAAAGATACAAAAAACAATGAAGTTTCTTTAGGAGATTATAAAGGAAAAGTTTTATTAATCGTAAATACAGCAACCGGATGTGGATTTACCCCTCAATATGAAGGATTAGAGAAATTGTATAAGCAATATAAAGACAAAGGATTTGAGATACTTGATTTTCCGTGCAACCAATTTCTAGGTCAGGCTCCTGGAACTAACGAAGAAATTG
The DNA here is from genome assembly GCA_937901695.1 of uncultured Anaerocolumna sp. Lineage (GTDB taxonomy): Bacteria > Bacillota > Clostridia > Lachnospirales > Lachnospiraceae > Anaerocolumna. The sequence continues at coordinate 1,004 of CALDJN010000022.1, read as the reverse complement.
TAACCTTCTGTCAAACAAAATATGGGGTTTCTTTTAAAACATTTTCAAAAATAGAAGTGAATGGTGAAAATGCAGATCCACTATACAAGTTCTTAAAAGCAGAAGCTCCTAATGATATAGAAGATGCAGACCTTGCTTCATTTATCCAAAAATTAGAAAGCTTAAGTCAAACCTTCTCAGGTTCTGATATCAAATGGAACTTTGCTAAATTCCTAATTGATAAGAATGGAAATGTAGTCGCACGTTTTGCCCCTACTGCTAAACCTGAAGATATCGGAGAAAAAATTGAGGAACTTTTGAATAAATAATATTGCCGTTAGTATATTAATAGGCAGTTTTGTGATATTATATATATTATTATCTGCTAACAAATCATCTGCTGACTAATCGTAAAATCTGTTTATAAAATAAAAGGATTTTGGGAGGATATGATATTCATGAGTTATGAAAAATTAAGACTGGATTGGCAGCTATGCTTTCCTCTATATGCATGTTCTAAAGAACTAATTAAGAAATATAAACCTTTTTTAGACCCTTTAGAAATCACCTACACAGAATATATTACTTTTATGGTCCTTTGGGAGAAAGACAACATATCCATAAAGGAGCTCGGTCAAAGGTTGTTTTTGGATTCTGGAACTTTAACTCCTCTTCTAAAGAAAATGGAAAAGCAGGGTTTTGTTACAAGAAATAGAAGTTCTAAAGACGAAAGAACTGTTTATATCAACTTGACTCAAAAAGGTATTGAAATGCAAGATAAAGCCATGCATATTCCAGAGCAAATGGGATCATGCCTCCCAATCAGTTTAGAAGAAGCCGCTATTCTTCATGATATACTTCATAAATTCTTGGATAATATAAATAAATAATATTTGTCGCAATAAAAGGTTAGCTTATCAAATAAGGACGCTTTGCCTAATATAGGTTATGTAGACCTTAGAGAGTAGATAGGGGATATATTTCTTTCTTGTGACCTTGAAAAATTCGATGGTTCTAATACGATA
>CALDJN010000021.1 GCA_937901695.1 uncultured Anaerocolumna sp. | reverse complement strand
AATAAGAGACTGAGTGCAATAAGAGATTGAGTGCAATAAGAGACTGAGTGCAATAGGAGATTGAATACAATAAGAGACTGAACAAAATAAGGAACTGAGCAAAATAAGGGACTGAGCAAAATAAGAGACTGGGTAAAATAAAGGAGGAAATCAATGGGGAAACTGATTATTTGTAATGAAAAACAAGCTTACATACCCTATTATTTTAAAATAACCAATACAAAAGTTTATACCATTGAGGAATTGTGCTACTACGTCTACAACAATGTAGAATTGTTAAATGAAGACTTTTTCGGTGAGCCTCTTATAAGGTGGCTAAAGGATGAATTGAACTTAGTAGATAGAGCTGATAAATTAAGAGAATTAAAAAATAGTGGCTGCAGCTTTAAAGAAATAGCAGTAAGTATTTTATGCAGCTGTGATTATTACACTGAATCTGAGATAAAGGAGTTTATACGCAATTTAGATGAGCTGGTAAAACTATCTCCTTATGAGAAACTGAAGAAGAAAGCAGATAATTATTTAAAATACAGGCAATTTGCAGAAGCAGCTAATACATATGAGAAAATATTAGATGGTGAAGAAGGAAAGGGTTTATCCACTGAGGAATATGGAAATATTCTTCACAATTTAGCTATTATAAAACTTAATATGACAGGAATAGCAGAGGCTGCGGAAAGCTTTAAGGAAGCATATGAAAGAAATAAGAATCCCGAATCCTTAAAACAATATTTTATGGCATTAAAGCTTGGTAAACAAGATAGCATTTTCTCAGAGGAGGCAGATGCATACGGATTATCAGAAACTTTTAAAAATGAGATACAAGATGAGATCAATACCAGTCTTGAGGAAGCAAAGCAAACCCAAGAATATAAGGTTATGGAAGAGTTTCAGGAATGCAAACAAACCGGAAGGATTAATCATTTGTATAGAATTGCCGATGAATTAATTAATAGATGGAAACAGGATTTTCGAAGAGAAAATTCTTAATTTAACCTTAATGGGGAAGTAAAATGACGTTTTTATTTTGCAACAACCATAAGAATTTTAGAATTGTAAAGAAAGGTACTCAAAATGGGAATTCTAAAGGGATTACTTGGATCGAATAAGGATAACGGTCTAAAAGATAAAAATCAGAAAGATAAAAGTCAGAAAGATAAAAGTCAGAAAGATAAAAATCAGAAAGATAAAAGCCAGAAAGATAAAAATCAGAAAGACAAAAATCAGAAAGACAAAAATCAGAAAGACAAAAATCATAAAGAGATAAATGGTGCTTCCCAAATTTATGATGAAGATTCCATTGAAAAAAGATATAATATGGATTATAGCGATGATCCAAGCAGAATTATTACAGAAAATTGTGAGCAGGTACTGGAATCTAACAGGCAAATGGAGGAACTTAAAGTAGAATATCAAGCAGTCACATCTTACTTAACAGATATTCAAAAAATAGATCAAATACCAGCAGAAGATAGAGAACTTTTAAATGATGCAGCCAGAAAAATAATTACTTTTACCAGGGAGCGCTCTAAGTTTCAAAATAGTACAGTTAGAATCTCAGATTCTCAGTTTGTCAATATCAGAAAATATGAAGAAATAATACCTTCTGAACTAACAAAGATAAAAGAGTATGAAACTTATCAAGAAGCCATTAATAAAGACATGGGTTACCTGGAAAGGGAGAAGAATGCTTTATATGATAAACGTGAAGATTTAGAGGATAAACAATTTTATTTGAAAAAAATATCGACAACCATTAGTGTATTAGTTATTACTTTATTTATAATACTTTATCTTCTGCAAAATTCCTTCAAGGCTGATATGCAGATTCCTTTTATATTAACCATAGTTATGGCTTTGGGGTGTATTATATATATATTATATCAAAGCAGTATGAATAGAAAACAAAGCAGGATAACAGATTTAAAAATAAATAAAGTAATTCATTTACTTAATAAAGTAAAAATTAAATACATCAACAACCTAAATGCACTGGATTATAATTATCAAAAGTATATGGTAAAAAGTTATGAAGAATTTCATTATCTTTGGGAGTTATACTTAAAAGCTAAGGAAGAAGAAAAACGTTATCGCCAGAACTCAGAATTATTAGAGCAGTATAACAGACAAATAATTCAGAAACTAAAACAATATGAATTGGCTGATCCGGAAATCTGGCTTTATCAAGCTGTTGCAATCATTGATAATAAAGAAATGGTTGAAGTAAGACACCGGCTTAACGTAAGAAGGCAAAAGTTAAGAGAAAGAATTGATTATAATAATAAAATAAAAGAACGTAGTATTGAAGAAATTCAAAAAATCTTAGATAAGAATCCGGAGAAAAAAGAAGATATTATTAAGCTGTTAGAAAGATTCGGTATTAATCTATAGGATTAAGAATATCAAGCTGAGCCAATGTATGTATTCTAAGCCTATGTATAAGCAGCCTACGTATGTATTGTTCTAAGTATACATTATATCATTCCAAGCCTATATGTTGTCATTCTGAGTTAACATATTTGTCGTTGCTATAAAAGCATGTCATTATGAGCAAAAATTCAACGAAGTTGAATTTGCGAAGAATCCATTTCGTTCATAGTGGTGCTGTTAAGCGTGACAATTCTGGACCAACCTATTTGTCATTCTGAGCCGGCGGCGAAGAATCTCAGATATCATAGATTATTTAGATTCTTCGCCGTTGGCTCAGATATCATAGACTATTTAAATTCTTCGCCGTTGGCTCAGATATCATAAACTATTTAAATTCTTCGCCGTTGGCTCAGATATCATAGACTATTTAGATTCTTCGCCGTTTGGCTCAGGTATCATAGACTAATTAGATTCTTCGCCGTTTGGCTCAGAATGACAAGTACACAGGCTCATAATGCCAAACGTACAAGCTCATAATGCCAAACGTACAAGCTCATAATGCCAAACGTACAAGCTCATAATGACAAGCACACAGGCTCAAAATGCCAAACGCAACAGGCTCAAAATGCCAAACGCAACAGGCTCAGAATGCTAAACACACAGGCTCAGAATGACAAGCACAAGCCCCCTGAATGACACACTTATCTATATAACTATACTTTGTATTTTCCTTAATAAACCAACTACTTGCTGAGAAGCTTCTTCGAGTTTCTTCAAGGTTTGCTCTGCCCCATTAATGTCTTTCCCATTATACTGTTTAATCGCCTTTTTAGCTAAATCATGAACAGCAGAATGAGGCTGCTCTAATTCTTTAATTATATTTCTTACTGTCATATTGGATTGATTTTGATTCGATACCCATTTACCTAAACGGCAAGTTAAATGTGTACCTACCGTATTCTCATCAAGGGTTACATTTCCAAGAATCATATTATATACGCGCCATTTCCACATTAAATGATCACAGATGCATATTTCTATGGATTCTTTCATGGGTAAGTTATCCGCATGTTGATATGTAAATAGTCGAATCTCATCTATTGCTTTAGAAATATCGTAAAAAGCTTTTCCGGTTTTCTCGGTATTTTCTTTTAATAAATCATTCTTTTCACTTATTATTTGCAGACTGCTTGCTATTTCCTCAGAAGCTGCAGTTTGCTCTTGAATGTTTGAGGATATTTCCAAAAAGCTATTACTTATACCACCTAAGACTTCATTCATTCCATTTATGGAAGAAATAGCATCGTCAATATAATCTTTTGAATTATTATAAGATTCGGTTGCTTCATTAAGCGAATTTGTAGTATTGGTAATTTCCTTGGATAGTGCATTTACAGTATCATATATGAAATTTACCTGCTCTTTTGTGCTTTCTGCTAATTTTTTAATCTCATTAGCTACTACACTAAAGCCACGTCCTTGCTCCCCAGCACGGGCTGCCTCGATGGAGGCATTAAGAGCTAATAAATTGGTCTGATCAGCAACATTTTTAATAATACCTACCATATTATCAATTTTTTTTGCGCTGTCGTTTACCTGTTTCATAGCCTCCTGTGCACGATAAGTTTTATTAATGGTTACTTCCATACGTTTGAATGACATATTAATTTTGTCAATGGAAGAGGTTAAGGTATCTACACCACCATTGGTAACTTTGTAGGATTCTTGGACAAAGCTGGATATTTCCTCTGTCGATGCACTTAACTCCTCACTGCTTGCAGCAATATTACTAATCATACTATTTTGGTGATTGGTCTCAACAATAACTTCCTTTACATAATCAAGTTGAGTTATAAATTGTAACAACTTATTTAATTCTATTAATACTTCTTCATTACCACAACCCACATTTACAGCTGGCTCTGTAACAGTTGGGATAGAAACTGTGTGTTCTACAGCTTTTACTGCCTCTTTTGTAACCTTTCTTTTAGCATTTAAAAGATTCATAACCCTCACTCCAATCAATAAAGTATTATAATGTTAATGGAAAAACATCCTAGTTATGGGATATTATAATACCTTTTGTCGAAAAAGTCACTAATTATTTAAGCTTTATCCTTATAGAGCTGACAACTTGCTGATAATTCTTCCTTATACTGGCATAGTTTCTTCTTGAGGATAATAAGTGATTCCTCAGGAGAGAACCATATTGCTGCTTTTTAAATAGCTATAATTCACTTCTTGCTACGTATAAATCAACGAACTCCTCCTTCTCTTAGAAGGATATTCTCACGGGGATTTTATTACCTTTACTGCAAATAATAAGCCATCTGTGGGGGATGATTATCCATATGCTAGATTGTATTTATAATAGATTAATTAAGTAGATTATAGGTAAATGTAGCTTATATGAAATCTGTTTTGTACTAATGACACAATGACTTTGGATATGGAGTTGCGTTTAAGCTGATTGGGCTGGCGCAACTCCATTTTCATTACTTCTTGAGAAGAATAAATGAAATATATTAACCACAAGATATATAATAGTGTGGCAAAAATCACAAAATTATATATAAATATGTGGTTAACCTTGCTTTCTTACAAAATTTAGTTTATAATTTAATTAAAAGATATAATAGAATGTTACCCATGATGGGAAGTATTGGAGGAATGACATGGAACGGTTAATTCTAAATGATTTAATTAAATGGAAAAACTCAAAATTTCGCAAGCCGTTGATTTTAAAGGGCGTACGTCAAGTAGGAAAAACATGGATTCTTAAGGAATTTGGAAAACGATATTATAAGAATACAGCATATTTTAACTTTGATGAGCATGAGGAATATAAGCAGTTTTTTGAAAGTACAAAAGATGTGGAACGAATTTTACAAAATTTAATACTGGCAACAGGACAAAGGATAGAACCTGAAAATACGCTCATTATTTTTGATGAGGTACAGGATTGCCCTAAAGTTATTAATTCAATGAAGTATTTTTGTGAGAATGCACCCCAGTACCATATTGCTTGTGCCGGCTCACTTTTAGGAATATCTCTTGCAAAGCCCTCCTCATTTCCAGTAGGGAAGGTAAATTTTCTTCAAATGAATCCAATGACCTTTATTGAATTTTTGATGGCAAATGGAGATAATAATTTGGTGAATTATTTTGAGAGTATAGATACTCTTGAGCCAATACCGGATGCTTTTTTTAATCCCTTGTATGAGAAGTTAAAGATGTATTATGTAATTGGAGGCATGCCGGAACCTGTCATGATGTGGACACAAGAGCGTGATGTTGAAGCTATGCAAATGGCGTTATCCAATATTATAGATGCATATGAACGGGATTTTGCCAAACATCCGGAGGTAAAAGAATTCCCTAAAATATCTATGATATGGAGGTCAATTCCATCCCAATTGGCAAGAGAGAACAAGAAATTTATTTATAAAGTAGTGAAAGAGGGAGCTAGAGCCAGAGAGTATGAGGGTGCATTACAATGGCTGGTGGATGCTGATTTAGTTAGTAAAATTTATCGTAGTTCGGCACCGGGATTACCCATCGCAGCTTATGATGATCTATCTGCTTTTAAAATTTACCTTGTAGATGTGGGATTGCTTCGCAGGCTTGCCCATCTTGCTCCTACGGCTTTTGGAGAGGGAAACCGATTATTTACCGAATTTAAAGGGGCATTATCCGAAAATTATGTTTTGCAGGCACTAAAAAATCAGTTTGAGGTTATACCTCGTTACTGGTCACAGACAAACCCACCTTATGAAGTAGACTTTTTGATACAACGTGAGAATGATATTATTCCTGTGGAAGTTAAGGCAGAAACAAATACGGAGAGCCGCAGCCTGAAAAGTTTTAAAGAGAAATTCCCTGATCAAGTTAAGTTGAGGGTGAGATTTTCACTGAATAATCTAAAACAGGATGGGGACATGTTAAATATTCCTTTATTTATGGCAGACTATGCAGATAAATTAATTGGGATGGCTCTATCTACCACTGCCTGTAAAAACCACTTGACAGACAATTAATCTTTGCATATTATAGTAAGTAATAAGCAAAATGTTTTATATAACTTAAATGTAGTGATGGAGAGGATTAGATAAGCATTTCTTAGCAGAGAGGATAACTCATTGGCTGAAAAGTTATCTTAATGAAAACTTATTGAAGGTAGCTCCTGAACAGTATTTCTGAACAAAAACAATTTATTGTTTAGTAGGAAATAACGGTAAGCCCCGTTACAGGCTAAGAGGTATGGAATTAACCAGACTTCGCAGAGGTGATATCAATTATAACTTATCTATTATAGATGAAAGAAGTAATCATTTACAATGGATCCTTTTGAATATAAGTTATAAATTATCACAAATAAAGGTGGTACCACGGTCCTTCGTCCTTTAAAAGACGAGGACTTTTTTTGTGCGCTAAAGCGCCGGAATTTGAGATTAGGTTGAAAAAATATTTTTTTCAACCGGCAATTTGTGCTGGTGCACAAATCGCTATCGTTATTAAAAAGGCGCTAAGGCGCCAGAATAGAGATTAGGTTGAAAAAAAATTTTTTCAACCAGCAATTTGTGCTGGTGCACAAATCGCTATCGTTATTAAAAAGGCGCTAAAGCGCCGGAATAGAGGTTATTATGAAAAAAGAATTGGCTAAAACCTATGATCCTAAGGACATAGAAGACAGATTGTATAAAAAATGGCTGGATAAAAAGTATTTTCATGCTGAAGTTGATAAGACAAAGAAACCATTTACCATTGTGATTCCACCGCCAAATATTACGGGGCAATTACACATGGGACATGCGCTGGATAACACCATGCAGGATATTCTCATTCGTTTTAAGAGAATGCAAGGATACAACGCACTATGGCAGCCAGGTACTGACCATGCAAGTATTGCCACGGAAGTAAAGATTATTGAACAGTTAAAAAAAGAAGGCATTGATAAGGAAGACTTAGGAAGGGAAGGATTCCTTAAGAGAGCATGGGAATGGAAAGATGAATACGGTGGAAGAATTATCGACCAGTTAAAGAAAATGGGTTCCTCCTGTGATTGGGACAGAGAAAGATTTACCTTAGATGAAGGCTGTTCCAAAGCAGTAGAGGAAGTATTTATCCGTTTATATGAAAAAGGCTATATTTATAAAGGCTCCAGAATCATTAACTGGTGTCCGGTTTGTCAAACCAGTATCTCGGATGCAGAAGTAGAACATGAAGAACAGGCAGGACATTTCTGGCATATCAAATATCCCATTGTAGGAACAGATGACTTTGTAGAAATCGCAACGACAAGACCAGAAACTATGCTTGGAGATACAGCAGTAGCAGTTCATCCAGAAGATGATAGATATAAGCATTTAATAGGTAAAAAAGTATTACTTCCAATCGTCAACAAAGAAATACCAATTATTGCAGATGCTTATGTTGATAAAGACTTTGGTACCGGTGTTGTTAAGATAACACCTGCCCATGACCCAAATGATTTTGAAGTAGGTAAAAGACATAACCTTCCAGAAATCAATATTATGAATGATGATGCTACTATTAACAGTAATGGTGGTAAATTTGAGGGTCTTGACCGTTATGAGGCTAGAAAGAGAATCGTTAAAGAATTAGATGAGTTAGGATTGTTAGTAAAGGTTGAAGACCATGTTCACAATGTAGGTACTCATGATAGATGTAATACAACCGTTGAACCATTAATCAAACAACAATGGTTTGTAAAGATGGAGGAGTTAATTAAGCCTGCTGTTGAAGCAGTTAAATCTGGAGAAATTCAATTTGTACCGGAACGATTTGATAAAATCTATTTTAACTGGACCGATAATATCAGAGACTGGTGTATATCCAGACAATTATGGTGGGGTCATAGAATTCCTGCTTATTACTGTGATAAATGTGGTGAAGTTGTAGTTTCCAAAGAAGCTCCTAATGTTTGTCCAAAATGCGGTCACACTCACTTAACGCAGGATGAAGATACACTGGATACCTGGTTTAGTTCTGCTTTATGGCCGTTTTCAACTTTAGGCTGGCCAGAAGAAACAGAAGATTATAAGTACTTCTATCCAACCAACGTATTAGTAACCGGTTATGATATTATTTTCTTCTGGGTTATCCGTATGGTATTCTCAGGATATGAATACACCGGAAAAGCACCGTTTAATAAAGTATTAATTCATGGCTTAGTAAGAGATGCTCAGGGACGTAAGATGAGTAAATCCCTTGGAAATGGTATTGACCCATTAGAAATTATTGACCAATATGGAGCAGATGCCCTAAGATTAACCCTTATAACAGGTAATGCTCCTGGTAATGACATGCGTTTCTATATGGAAAGAGTAGAAGCCAGCAGAAACTTTGCTAATAAAGTATGGAATGCTTCCAGATTTATTATGATGAATCTTGAAAAAGCTAGGACCAGTGATAATATTGATTCAAAGGCATTAACGGATGCAGATAAATGGATACTTTCTAAGGCAAATACATTAGTAAAAGAAGTAACCGATAATATGGAGAATTTTGAACTTGGTGTTGCGGTTCAGAAAATTTATGACTTTATCTGGGAAGAATTCTGTGACTGGTATATTGAGATGGTAAAACCTAGACTTTATAGCGATACGGATGAAACAAAAGCTGGTGCTATATGGACTTTGAAACAAGTTCTAACCATTTCCTTAAAATTATTACACCCATACATGCCATTTGTAACAGAAGAAATCTTCTGTACTTTAAAAGAAATGGAAGGCTTGGATTCTGATAATGTCTCTATTATGATATCTGAATGGCCGGTATACGACACCACAATGAATTATTCGAAAGAAGAAGCAGCAGTTGAAACCATAAAAGCAGCAGTTAAGGGAATTCGTAATGTTCGTACCGAGATGAACGTTCCACCAAGCAGAAAGGCAAATGTTTACGTTGTATCAGAAAATGAAAATCTTCGCAGCATTTTTAAAGACAGCAAAGTATTCTTTGCAACTTTAGGTTACGCAGCAGAAGTGTTCATTCAAGAGGATAAGGCGGGAATATCTGATGATGCAGTAACTGCAGTTATTCCAGAGGCTGCCATTTATATGCCATTTGCTGATTTGGTAGATACGGAGAAAGAGATTGAACGTCTGGAGAAAGAAAAAACCAGACTGGAAGGTGAATTAAAACGTGTTACCGGTATGCTAAGTAACGAAAAGTTCATAAGTAAAGCTCCGGAAGCTAAAATAATGGAAGAAAAGGAGAAACTTGAAAAATACACCAACATGATGAACCAAGTAACAGAGAGACTGGCATATTTTAAGAAATAAATCTGTCGAAGGGAATCGAACAGTTTTTGTTGCATAATAAAGTGGTACTATTATAATAGAGGTAGAAATACTCTGCTTCTATTATAATTATGCCATAGGTGAAACTATAATATAATTGTGTTCATTTTATTAAAATAAAATGAACACAGCAATATTATCTTGATTTTTAGACCTATTATAGTTATTATTATAAATAACATATTTAACCTCATCAGGTAAGTCCGTCCCCCGCTTTAGTAAGCGGGACAAGCTTTCCTGAGAATTTTATAAGTTTCAAAGATGAAAGGATTGGGTGTAAAAATGATTAATTTTGAAGAAGAAATTGCTAAATTTCAGCCAAGTCTGGAAGTTGAGCAGGCAGAAGATGTGATTCAAAATAATGATTTAACCGATATTACTGATTTGATAAAGAGTATGATTAAAGAACTAAAAGATAAATAAGCCAATGAGAGCTTAAATTTTGTAGTAATGTAACTTTTCAAGAATAAACGGTTAGGTGGAGATAAAAAATGATTTGTCCGGAATGTGGAAGTAATGTTGCAGCAAAAAGAAACCGTTGTGAAAGATGTGGTACTGATTTAACTACTTTTAAAAAAGTAACCATGCTATCCAACATGTATTATAATGAAGGATTGGAAAAAGCAAAAGTGCGAGATTTATCTGGCGCTACTTTCGTATTGAAAAAAAGTCTTGAATTGAACAAAAGCAATACCAATGCCAGAAATTTATTGGGATTAGTATACTATGAAGTTGGTGAAACAGTTTCTGCACTAAGTGAATGGGTTATTAGTAAACATTTTCAAGCGGAGAATAATGATGCAGATGATTACATGGAAGCTTTACAATCCAATCCAACTAAGTTAGAAAATTTAAATCAAACCATTAAAAAATATAATTCAGCTTTACAATCAGCAAAGCAGGGCAGTGATGACCTGGCTATTATACAATTAAAGAAAGTAACTAGCTTAAACCCGCATTTTGTTAAGGCATTACAGTTGTTAGCCTTACTTTATATGAAGAATGGGGAGAATGATAAAGCACTAAAGGCTTTATCAAAGGCGAGTAAAATAGATGTATCTAATACAACCACTTTAAGATATTTACACGAATTAGATGAAAAGAATGATGTTGAACAAGAAAATATAAGAACTGGGAAAAAGGAAAATAGAAAAGCAATACAGTCTCATGAACAAACAGTATTTCCTACTACAACCTATAAGGAAGACAAGCCTAATGTTTGGGCATTTGTGAATCTGATTATAGGTGTTGCTATTGGTATTGGTGTATTATTTTTCTTAGTTGTACCAACAGTTAAGAAGAATGCTTTGGAAGAGGCAAAAAAAATCGAACTTGAGTACAGTGAATCTTTAAGTAAACAAACTGCCAACTCATCATCCTTAGAGAAAGAAAACAAAGATTTGCAGAATGAAGTAAAAAAACTTCAGCAGCAAATGCAAGAGTATCAGGCTAATGAGGTTGATGGTGCTATTTATGATAAATTATTTGCTGGTATTCAGACCTATTTGACGGAAATGGCAAAAGAAAATCCTAATGATATAGATTATGTGGCAATTGCAGATAGTGTATCCACCATAAATCCGGATCAGCTTGACGTAGCAGCAGCAAAAGATATTTATGATCAGATTAAGAACGCTTCCTTTGTACAAGCTTCTCAGCTATTATATAATCAAGGTCATGATCAGTATTCTGCAAGAAAATACGATGAGGCTTTAAAATTATTGGAGAAGTCTTATGAATATAATCCTGATAATGTTGATGCAATCTATTTTATTGGAAGATCTTATCATCAAATGGGTGACTTAGAAAATGCAGCTACTTATTATACTAAGTTAACAGAAGGTTTTCCTGACAGCAATCGTGCAAGAGAGGCTGATAGTAAGTTAAGAGAAATTGGACGATAACATATTATGACACAAAAGAAAAAATGATTTTGAAAGAAAAGACAATTCTAATGGTACATTAGAGGCGTCTTTTTTTATATATAGACGATGTAAAATAATGCACGAAGAAGGGAAATTATGGAGAAGAAAGAGAATAAACCAAAAAATATGTCGATTTTGCAATTGCGGGAGGGGGTGAAGGCAGACTTTGAAATAATTAATAAATGTTTGGTAATTAAGCTTAAGGAGGAATTAGATCATCATAATGCGCTTACTATCCGGGAACAGTCCGATAAACTTATTTCTGGAAAGAATATTAAGGATATTATATTTGATTTTACCGGATCAGATTTTATGGACAGCTCGGGAATCGGGGTAATTATGGGCCGCTACAAAAAGGTTATATTTACTGGGGGAAAAGTAGCTGTTACTGGAGTGAATCAAGGTGTAGATAGAATCTTTCGCCTTTCCGGATTGTATAAAATAATACACAAATTCGATACCATTGAAGAAGCGGTAAAAGAATTCAATTCTTGAATTTGAAAAATAAATTCTTGAGTTAAAAAAATAGGTTCTCGAATCTAATAATAAATTCTTGAGTTAAAAAAATAGATTCTCGAATTTAATAATAAATTCTTGAGTTAAAAAAATAAATTCTCACGTTTAATGGTTAATGTATAGAACAGCAAATAAACAAATAAAAATCTTATGCTTAGCATAAAGGGTTTTAACAGGAGGATATGTATGGATTATACTAACGAAATGTTATTGGAAATCGAAAGCCAGTCGAGAAACGAAGGCTTTGCGAGAATGGTAGTTGCTGGTTTTGTTGCCCAGCTGGACCCTACTATTGAAGAAATTGCAGATATCAAAACGGCAGTTTCCGAGGCGGTTACAAATGCAATTATACATGGTTATAACAATGGTCAAGGTAAGATAAAAGTATTTTGCAAAATATGTAATCATGAAGTTTATATTGAGGTACGAGATTCTGGTGTAGGTATTGAAGATATTGAAAAGGCTATGGAACCTTTATACACAACCAGACCGGAGCTTGAAAGGTCAGGTATGGGCTTTGCATTTATGGAAGCATTTATGGATGACTTAGAGGTAATTTCTAAAGTTGGAGAAGGAACTATAGTGAAAATGAAGAAGGTTATACACTGATATTAAATAAATTCCTTTAGAAGGGAGTGAAAAGGTGGATACAATTGAGCTAATTCGTAGATCTCAACAGGGTGATAAAGAGGCAAGAGATAGGGTGGTAATGGAAAATGTCGGTTTGGTTTGGAGCATTGTCCGAAGATTTATGTGCAGGGGCCACGAGCCGGAGGATTTATTTCAGATTGGAAGTATAGGCTTAATTAAAGCTATCGATAAATTTGATCTTTCCTACGACGTAAAATTCTCCACATATGCAGTTCCCATGATAATGGGAGAGATAAAACGTTTTTTAAGAGATGATGGCGCTATTAAAGTCAGCCGCTCCTTAAAAGAAACGGCAGGTAAGATAAGAATTGCCAGGGAAAAGTTAAATAATATGTATGGAAGAGAACCAACTATAGATGAAATCGGACAAGAAATGAATCTGGCAAAAGAAGAAGTAGTAATGGCTTTAGAATCAGGAGCTGAAGTAGAATCTTTGTATAAAACCATCTATCAGGGAGATGGAAATGCAATATACTTAATTGATAAATTAGAACAAACCAATGATGAAAACGAAATTATGATTGACAAGCTTGCTTTAAAAGAAACCATTGAGTCATTAGATGAAAAAGATCAGGAAATAATCAAGCTTCGATACTTTAGAGATAGAACACAAACTGAAATAGCCAAAGAATTGGGAATATCACAAGTGCAGGTATCAAGATTAGAAAAGAAAATTTTATTAAAAATGCGTGAAAGAATGATGTAGATATTACCAGTATAGAAAAATTAACGAAACATATAATAAAATTAAACCTAAAGCATCAGTAAAACCTGATGCTTTTTCATTGTCTAAAACATAAGTGTTACCAATCAACTATAGATAAAACGAAAAGAGGGTGACTTAATGGCTTATTTAAAGAAATCATTGTTAGCATTAACTTTTTTAGCAGTATTAGTTGTCATTGTTGTCTTTATTATTCTACCCAAAAAAGATAAAAATGTTGAGTATAAAGGGACATTAGTAAATGGATACATTGAAATTGACAGACAGAAAGATCATGAAGAGATGAATCTCTAAGAAACAATTGATAAATAATTAAGAATAAATAATAGTCAAATTTATTCAGTAATTATTTTTTATTAGAGCTTGGAGGCTGCTATGGATAATGAGTATTTGTATATTAAAGTAGATAAAGATTGTATGGTTAAAAAAAGCATAGTATATCTTGAGGACATAGCAAAGCTTTATAGTACAGATACAGATATGGTGAATGTATTAAAAAAGCAGGTAATCTTAGCAATTAAGGATAATAAAGAAAGCAAGCATATATTTTCCATATTAAAAATAATTGAGATAATCAATTCTATTTATCCTAATGTACAAGTTACAAATTTAGGTGAAATAGATTTTATTATACAATATGAACCACCTAAGAAAGAGATAAAAATAATTAATTATCTGAAAGTTATATTTGTCTCACTTATAATCTTTTTTGGCTCTGCCTTTGCCATTATGACTTTTAACGCTGATGTTAGTGTACATGAAGTATTCGGGATAATATATGAATTAATTATGGGTAGTGAAAAGGCAGGTGGAACCATATTAGAGATATGTTATTCCATTGGTATCCCTATAGGTATTATTGTATTTTATAATCATTTCTCTAAAGCAAAATTAAGTAATGATCCAACTCCTTTAAAGATTCAGATGCGTTTATATGAAGAGGATCTGGATAAAACTTTAATAGCTAATGCAAATAGGGAGGATAAAATAATCGATGTTGATTAAAATAATAGTATTAATCATTATTGGTATTGCTTCCGGAGCAGTTGTAGCTGGTGGTTTATTTGCTTTTATTACAACAATTGGGGTAGTAAATAGATTAGCAGCCCAATCCGATTCTGCAAATAAAATAAGTTTTTACGAAGACCTTGTTGTTCTGGGTGCCACATTCGGGAATATTATAATGATATTTGAGCCATCCATTCCTTTTGGAATGATTG
>CALDJN010000020.1 GCA_937901695.1 uncultured Anaerocolumna sp. | reverse complement strand
AATTGGATATTATGGATTTTTGATGATGGTTCTACTGACAAAACCAACCTAATTATAGAAGATTATATCAAACAGTATCCTCAAAAAATAAAATATTACAAGAATCATGTGAATAAAGGGGTTACACGTAATTTCTTAGAAGGTGCCAAGTTTGCAATTGACCAAAATCATCAGGACGATACTGTGAAAAATCTTAATCATTACTATATGTTTTGCGACCAGGACGATGTATGGATGCCCGGGAAGATTTATAAAACTTTAAAACAGATGAAAAAAGCAGAGAAAAAGTTTGGCAGTCAAAAACCTATGGCAGCTTTTACCGACGCTATTGTAGTGGATGAAAAGCTTAATATACAACAATCCTCTTTTTATAAAACAAGTAATCTAAATACCAGCCGAAGAGATTTACCCCATATGTTGATGGAAAATAAATTAATCGGATGTACGATTATGTTCAATGAACCATTAGCGGATAAATTAGAATGCATACCTGAAAATGCAAGGTATCATGATTGGTGGGTAGCCTTAATTGCATCTGCATTTGGCTATATTACTTATCTAAAAGAAGGAACCTTACTTTACCGCCAGCATGGTAATAACCTGGTTGGAAACCAAAGCTTTATATCTTATGTAAAGAACAGAATAACCTCACTAAACAATCAAAGGGAAATTCTAGATATAACCATAAGACAAGCCCAGGAATTCTATGATATCTTTGGAAAAGAATTAACTAGTAACAAAAAATACTTGGTTTATCAATTTGCTCATATAAAAGAAAATACTTGGTTTATGAAAAGAAAAATTATTTTAGAAAATGGTTATTTAAAAACGGGAATAATTAGAAATATAGGATTATTCTTGCTTATATAGAAAAAAGTATTATAGATATGCATAGTTTGATTTAAAGAAAACCTTCTGAATTTTATGTAAGGTGTTGGAAAAAGCATCATAAATTAAGAAATAACTTATCTATCTGATTAATAATTATTGCTTAGATGGTATAAAAAATGTATAAAAATAGATAAAATTATTAGGATATTCATTATTGACTTTTTTTATTCATATTGTTACAATGTATACAATTTATCTGGCAATGAGATATGGAGGGTTCCAATGAAGAAGATGGTATTGTCAATACTGGCGGATAATACACCCGGCGTACTAAGCCGCGTATCTGGTCTATTTAGTAGGAGAGGATATAATATAGATAGCATAACGGCTGGTGTAACACAGAATTCTGCCTATTCTAGAATGACGGTTGTAGTAAATGGTGATGACCAGATTTTAGAGCAAATACGCAATCAATTATTAAAGCTAGAAGATATTCGAGAAGTCAGGGAACTCTTACCAGATGAATCCGTTTGTAGAGAACTGATTTTAGTTAAAGTCTTATCTGGTGTAGAAGACAGACAGGCAATCATTGCAATTGCAGATATTTTCAGAGCAAAAATTGTTGATGTTGCCATAGATTCTCTTATGATAGAGTTAACGGGTAATAAGAATAAAATTGATGCCTTCATAAGTTTACTAGAAGGATTTACGATAAAAAAACTTGTAAGAACAGGAATAACCGGACTTACACGTGGAGCAGGAGATATTGCTGAATATCTGGACGATTGAAAATAATTTAAAATTTTGTAAGATAAGATTATTCTATTTCAATTAGTCTTTGATGTTATAAGATTAGATACAAATGAATGATAAGATTGTTCTATTTCAATTATTTGATTTTACCAGTACCTCATATATAAAATGAATTTCAAAAGTTATAAAATGAATTTCAAAAGTTATAAAGCGCATATTTAATTTTAGAGGATTACTTTTCTTTTACCCATTAACTTTAACGGTTTAAATGGGTAAAGAATTTAGTTAGCTTTTTATAGATATTTAACACTTTTTAAATATAAATATTAATATTAGGAGGAAGTTTAAGATGGCAAAGATATTTTACCAAGAAGATTGCAACTTATCATTATTAGAAGGCAAGACGGTAGCCATTATTGGTTATGGCAGCCAGGGACATGCACATGCGTTAAATGCGAAAGAGTCTGGAGTAAATGTCATTATTGGTCTTTATGAAGGCAGCAAGTCTTGGAAAAAGGCAGAAGCTGCAGGATTTCAAGTATATACAGCAGCAGAAGCTGCTAAAAGAGCAGATATTATCATGATTCTTATTAATGACGAAAAGCAAGCTAAGATGTACAAAGAATCCATTGAACCAAATCTAGAGGCTGGAAATGTTTTAATGTTTGCTCATGGTTTTTCAATTCATTTTGGTCAAATCATTCCACCTGCGGATGTTGATGTTATTATGATAGCTCCAAAGGGACCAGGACATACCGTAAGAAGTCAATACTTAGAAGGTCAAGGTGTTCCTTGTCTAATCGCCGTTCATCAAGATGCTTCTGGGAAAGCACATGATATTGGTTTAGCATATGCATTAGCAATTGGCGGTGCAAGAGCAGGTGTGCTTCAAACAACATTTAGAGAAGAAACTGAAACTGACTTATTTGGTGAGCAGGCAGTTCTTTGTGGTGGTGTTACTCAATTAATGAAGACTGGTTTTGAAGTATTAGTAGAAGCTGGTTATGAACCAGAAAGTGCTTACTTTGAATGTATCCATGAAATGAAATTAATCGTTGATTTAATTAACGAAAGCGGATTTGCCGGAATGAGATATTCCATTTCTAATACTGCTGAATATGGTGATTACATTACTGGACCTAAGATTATTACAGAAGATACTAAGAATGCTATGAGACAAGTATTAAAGGATATCCAGGAAGGTGTATTTGCTCGTAACTGGTTGCTTGAAAATCAAATTGGATGTACAAATTTCTTGGCTAAGAGAAGACAAGAATCTGAACATCAGTTAGAAAAAGTCGGAGCTGAACTTCGTAAGATGATGAGCTGGACTAATAAAGATAAGCTTATTAATAATTAATTGTAGAGGACGCTTTGCCCAATATAATTTTATGAGACCTTCATGGGTATGGAATATATGTTTCATGTTCCATTGGGAAATTCGATGGTTCTAATACTATAGTAACCGCTTATAACATATTGAAAAATCGATAACTCGTCGGGGTTAACACCCCTCCTCAAACATCTCGATTTTTCAATATTGGCGCGGTTTCTATAGTATAAGAACCATAACGAATTTTCCAAAGTCACATGTAACATATATTCCATACCCACGAAGGTCAATTTAGGTTTATGAGGGCAAAGCTGTTAGTTGAATGTGTAAAGAATTTAACCTCACTAGGAATACCCACATTTGACTAAAAGGATACTGTAAAACTTTATATAAATATGTTTTACAGTATCCTTTTAAAAACTTATAGGTATAGGGTATG
>CALDJN010000019.1 GCA_937901695.1 uncultured Anaerocolumna sp. | reverse complement strand
AGTCAGGGTTCCGGTCTTATCTGTGCAAAGCACATTCATTGCACCAAAATTCTGGATAGAATTAAGATTTTTAACAATGGTTTTCTTTTTTGACATGGCAATTGCGCCTTTTGCAAGGCAAGTAGTTACTATCATGGGAAGCATCTCAGGTGTCAATCCAACTGCAATAGAAATTGCAAATAAGAATGCTTCCAGCCAGTCACCTTTAGTTATACCATTAACAAAGAATACTATAGGTACCATAATTAACATAAAGCGAATCAGTACCCATGATACAGCGTTAACTCCTTTGGTAAAGTTTGTCTCTACTGCTTCGCCAGCGACTGCCTTTGCCATTGTACCAAACAAGGTATTATCCCCTGTGGAAATAACGACCACCTTTGCCGAACCACTGATAACATTACTGCCCATAAATGCAAGATTGGGATACTCGGTCATGGAATTAAGGGATTCCGTAACAACATCTGACGTTTTTTCCAATGGTTCACTTTCACCTGTGAGGACAGACTGACTGATAAATAAGTCTTTCGCTTCAATGACACGGACATCGGCAGGAATCATATCCCCTGCAGAAAGGTGGACAATGTCTCCGACAACGACTTCATCTAGAGGAATTTCCTGTTTCCCTGTTTCTTTCCGCTCCACATTACAGGTTGTGGTAATCATAGCCAGCAGCTTTTCCGTTGCATTACCGGAACGGGTCTCCTGGACAAAACGCAGAGTACCGGATATGATGACCATGGTCATTATAATAATAACAGTTATAGGATCAATATCCTCCGGTGTTCCTTGATAAACAGGAATCAAGATGTCGGTTATTGCGGATACAATTGCAAGGCAGAGCAAAATTGCAGTAAAAGGATTAATAAAAGCTTCTGCCAATTTTCTTAGTAAGGATTTTCTATTTTCATGGGTAACTTTGTTGTCCCCGTTGGCATGAAGGCTTGAGGCAACACCATCTTCGTCTAACCCGTTCATGGATGTATTCAATTTTTCAAATAATGTTTCAATTTTATTTGTAGCGGCAAAGCGCAGATTTCTATTGTTTTCATCTCTGCGTACAGCAACCTGGGTTGTTTCCCTTGTCACTACTCTATTCTTTTCTTTCTTCATCGGTCGATACCTCCTTAAATTTGTTCCCTTAGGGAAATAAGGGAGGTAGTACGGCATAAAAGAAAAAGCATATATGTAAGGTTATCCTATTTCGGATAGAAGAATAGACAGAAAGTCCCACTTCTTTTACCATATATTCGCCCTTTGGGTTTTATGCCGCTACTACTTCCTGTGTCCATTCTTCTCACCTCTCCTTTATAAATACATATTCGAATTTTATCAGGAACACGCTTATTCTAGTTGTTCCCATCTCAAGTTTTATTAATCATATTATGCTGTTTTACTACCTAAGTGTTACTTTTTAAGAGGCTGTTGCAAAATAAAAATGTCATTGCTATGAAAGCCTGTCATTCTGAGCAAAAATTCAACGAAGTTGAATTTGCGAAGAATCCTTTCATTCATAGTGGTGCTATTAAGCATTGTAATTCCGAGAACTTTAGTTCGAAAAATCTCACATTAAAATGGGATTCTTCGCCCTTGGGGCTCAGAATGACAGTTTTGGGGCTCAGAATGGCAGTTTTGGGGCTCAGTATGACAGTTTTGGGGCTTAGGAATGGCAGTTTTGCAACAATCTCTTAAAAAGTAACGTAAGCGGATAAAAGAAAAAGTCCACCGCCTTAAATTTCAAGATGACAATAAGCATAAAAATAACGCAGATACTTTATAAATCTGCAACTGTCATTTTGAAATTTCATAAAGCGATGGACAAGATTAATAAAAATTGCCTTATGGTCAAGAGAGAAGATGGGCGTAAAAAGACATAGTCCCTCTTAAAAATCTTCTCTTGTTTTGCCCATTCGCTTTCTGCGTCTGACTATGACTACTATCTCCTGCGTCCATACTTCTCACCTCACTTTTTATTATATTGAATTATTACCGGAATAAAACAAAAAATCCACATCAAAGCACAAGCAATGGCGTGGTTTTACTCACAAAAATACAGTTTGTTCTATTAAACAAAACAGCCACCGTTTGAGCTTTAGCTTTACAGGGCGATGAAACTGTATTATGTTACACCTTGTTTTCGATGTAACCTGCTCAAACCTTCTCATGATGTCTCCATCACTCCGCGGCAACAGTCCGTATCCCTGTAGGAGCCTTACCTACCGGAATTATTAAATTCAATACTAGAATATAGCATAAAATAAAATTTGTCAACCTTATTTAAAACTTTTAAAATTTAAGACCTGGGGGGGGTTTGCCAAACTATAAAAATTTAAGTAAATTTAAATAATAATACTTAGTTAACTACTTTTAAAGCAACTGCTAAAAAATTACCTGAAGGTTTACAGGTAGAGACAAATTCAAGAGGTTTTAAAATTCTTATGGATGAACCAGAAGATCTTGGCGGTACCGATGCTAGTATGAATCCGGTTGAGGCTCTTTTATGTGCACTTGGTGCATGCCAGACAATCGTTGCAAGTGCCTTTGCTCCTGCTCATGACATTACATTTGAAGAATTCCATATTGAACTTGAAGGCGATTTAGATCCAGATGGATTTTTGGGTCTTGCAGATGTAAGAAATGGCTTCCAGGAGATTCGTTTTGTAATGCACTTTAAGTCAAACGAACCAAAAGAAAAACTTGAAGCATTTGCAAAATTCATAGAGAATACATGTCCTGTAGGTGACTGTTTAACAAATGGGGTAAAATTAGTATTATCAGGTGTTGCAATCGATTAATGAATGAATTAGTTAATTAATTGCACACAGCAAAAGGAGCCTTTTTACATATAAGGCTCTTTTTCTATAGAAAAGGAGAAATGGATATGATAATTAAAATGATAGCAATCCCTGGTGGTAAAATGGGTACAGTGGGTAAAATTCAGGTAAAAGTTGGAGATAAGGTAGCTGCTGGTGATGTTGTTGCACAAGTGGAGACAGCAAAAGGAAATCGTCCAATCAAAGCTACATCCGCTGGTGTAGTTTCTAAGATATTATGTGAAGAGGGCTCACAAATTGCATCCAATGCAGAAATGTTTGATATAGATGACAGTGGGATTGCAAATGGGCCAAATGAAACAGATAATAGAAATGCAGCACAGAAAACTTCCAAAGAAATTAATACGGATTTACTTATCATTGGTGCAGGTCCTGGCGGATATGTGGCTGCCATCTATGCTGCTAAGAATGGTTTAAAAGTAACATTGGTAGAAAAATCAGAATTAGGCGGCACTTGCCTTAATGTGGGCTGCATTCCTACAAAAGCACTTGTTAAATCTTCTGAGATATCTCACAGTGTACGTAACGCAGCACTTTTTGGCGTTCAAATTGATGGTGCTATTAAAGTGAATATGAAACAAGTAATAAATCGTAAAGATAAGGTAAAAGGCAGACTTGTTTCCGGCATTGATTTTCTAATGAAGAAAAATGAAATTAATGTAATCTCTGGTCAGGCATCTTTTGTGAATGGAGAAACAGTAGCTGTTACCGGAAATGAGAATTATATCATAAAGGCAAAAGATATTATTGTAGCAACAGGTTCAAAAATATCAAAGATTGCTATTCCCGGCATTGATTTACCATTTGTACTTAACAGCACCACAGCATTATCTTGTACGGATTTGCCAAAATCTATCGCAATTATTGGCGGTGGCGTAATCGGTATGGAATTTGCATTTATTTATAAGAATTTTGGTGTTGATGTACATGTTATTGAGTTTATGGACAGACTTTTGACTATGGTAGACGGCGACATATCAAAAGAAATACAAGACATTGCAAAAGAAGAGAATATTAAAGTTCATACCAGCTCCAAGGTTATGAAAATTCAAAGTTCTGTAGATGGCAAAGCTGTAATTACTTATGAGGATAAAGATGGGGAACACTTATTAGTAAGCGATAAAGTGTTAGTGGCTATCGGCAGAGAGCCTAATTTGGAAGGACTTTCTATTGAAAATACTGGCGTTTTATTAAACAACAAGGGCAGAGGTATTCAGGTAGATGCTTCCATGGGTACCAATGTCAAACATATATACGCAATTGGTGATGTAACAAATATTATTCAGCTTGCTCATGTGGCTTCCCATCAGGGTATTGTTGCTGTAGATAATATATTAAAT
>CALDJN010000018.1 GCA_937901695.1 uncultured Anaerocolumna sp. | reverse complement strand
ATTCGTCAGCGGCGGGGTCCCATTCATCGCCGGTGGGGTCATTCGTCATCGGTGGTGTCATTCTGAGCCTGAAAGGCGAAGAATCTATTTTTCTACCTGAGATTCTTCGCCTTTCAGGCTCAGAATGACATAAAGCTCTTTTTACTTTTATTTTCATCCCATCATTCTTTATAAATCTTCTCATTTAATATCACTTCAAATACTGTTCCTTCAAAATTACTTTTTGCCTTTATAGTCCCTCCATGCATTTCTATAATGCTTTTTGCAATGGCAAGACCTAAACCGGTTCCACCTGTCTCACTGGATCTGGAACTTTCCACCCGGTAAAATCTCTTAAATATATTTTCTATGTCTTCCTCAGGTATTAGTCTTCCGTAATTGATTACATCTACGATGACCTTTCCATCTTCTTTCCATAATTTAATCTTAATTCTCTTTCCATCCTTACCGTATTTGATGGCGTTACTGATTAAATTAGCGATTGCCCTGGATAACTGATTACCATCTGCCATTACAATAGCTGTATTTAAATTCGTGGTAAATTCGTATTCCAATCCACTATCTTGAAAACTTGGATAGAATTCATCTACCAGCTGATTCATAAATTTCACCATATCCAGTTCTGTATAATCCATGGTGACTTCACCAAAGCTTACGTTGGTATAAGCAAATAAGTCTTCTATTAACTTTTCCAATCTCTTTGATTTGCTATAAGCTATTTCCACATATTTTTGTTTTACATCATCCGTAATGTTCTTATTGGTAGATACCAAATCCAAATAACCGATAATGGACGTTAAAGGAGTCCTCAAATCATGAGCTACGCTGGTAATCAAATCATTCTTAGCATGTTCGCTTTTTCGATTATCTTCAAATATCTGATTCACATCTACCGCCATCTTATTGATTTTATCAGCAATATTTGCAAATTCATCTTCGCTGTCTACATTAATTCTGGCTTTAAAATTACCTGAAGATATTTCCTGAATACCCCAGGATATTCGTTCCAGATAAACTACGAATTTTTTCGTTAATAACAGAAAATAAAACGTAAATAATATAACCCCTAAGGTTAGTGCCAAGATTACCAAAACAGGTACCATATCATTTATATAGTCCAAAGCCTGCTTGCTTTTTTCAGCAGCAGCTCCGTAATCCGGAATCTGTTGATTGGCGTAAGGAAGCCCGTTTACTGCACCATTCATTATTTGATTGGATTTCATTCCATTTCCAACTGTTGCATCATCATGAATAATGTTGTAAATGAGATAGATTCCAAAAAACAGTGCTGCTTCCGTTAATATGGTGTATATTAAGCTGAGTAAACTGTATAGAACTATCTCAAATCTAAAACTTTTAAATATACTATTTTTCAATTTTATACCCAACTCCCCAAACGGTTTTTATGATTTGTGCATTGCGGGAATCCATCTCTATCTTCTCTCTCAGTCTCCTAATATGCACCATTACCGTGTTATTTGCTTCAAACATTTTCTCGTTCCAAACTCGTTCAAATATCTCATCTGTACTGAATACTCTGCCCGGGTTAGAAGCAAGCAGATAAAGTATATCAAATTCAATGGGGGTTAGTTTTACTTCTTTACCATAAGATATAACTCGATGATCTTCTTTATTAATGATCAAATGATTGACTACAATTTCTTTTCCAGGTTTCTCTTCATGAGAGTTAGGATTAAAAGTTGTATATCTTCTAAGCTGTGATTTTACCCTTGCGGTTAATTCCAAAGGATTAAATGGTTTAATTACATAATCATCTGCACCTGTGCTAAGTCCAATAATTTTATCCAGGTCTGCAGACTTGGCGCTTAACATAATAATTGGAATCGTGCTATTCTTGCGAATGGTCTTACACATGTTAAGACCATCAATTCCTGGCATCATAATATCCAGTATGACTAGTTTAATATCTTCTTTTTCTAATATCTCAAAACCTTCTTTTGCACTATAGGCTTTAAAGACCTGGTATCCATCACTAACCAAATGGATTTCTACCAGTTCTGCGATTTCTTTATCATCATCTACTACCAATATGCTGATCTGTCCCATGGTTTCTATCCTTTCCTATATCCAAATATCCAATAGTTCCATTATATTGATTCAATATGTATTTGACAAGCATTAGCTACTTATAATTACATTCAAATTGATTGTTAAAATTGTCCTTTAAAATTGCTTTTTTAAATAATCTTTAAAAATTGTCCTTTAAAATAATCTTTATTCTAAAGTATTAACGTATTTCTTTAATGTATAAATATACTAGCATAAATGCTGGAATAAGTCTTTAATTTTTTCTTAAGAAAGCTTGTGAATTGCTTTAAAATCCCTGTCATTCTGAGCGCAGCGAAGAATCTCTCCCTCAAGTACAAAAAAAGCTGGTATTCACACCAGCATTATGTTAATATACATATGATACATTATTAATTTTCTAATTACTTTTATCATATACCAAATCTAAGTCTTAATAAGTCTTAACTTATATTTCTCTACGTTACCTACAATTCAGCATATCAAATCAACATATTAATCCAGCATATTAATTCCAATACAGGAATTCGACATATTAATTCCAACACAGGAATTCGGCATATTAATTCCAACACAGGAATTCAGCATACTAATCCCAACACAGCAATTTCAACATATTAATCTAAATACATAAATTCAACATATTAATCACAACATATTAGAACAAGAGAGGAATGATTCATTGTACAAGAATACTTACTATGTGTATATCCTTACTAATAAAACTAATAAAGTTTTATATACCGGAATAACAAATAATTTATCCCGTAGAATTTATGAACATAAAAATAAATTAATTGATGGCTTTACAGCAAAATATAATGTTAGTAAGTTGGTTTATTTTGATTATGTTGAAGATATTAAGTCAGCAATTATGAGGGAAAAACAGATTAAAGGATGGATACGGGAGAAAAAAATAGCGTTAATAGAAAGTCAAAATCCTAATTGGAGAGATTTATCAATAGAATTTATGTAATTAATTGGGATGAGAATTAGATTCTTCGCCTTTCAGGCTCAGAATGACATTTTTGTGTGGATTCTTCACTCCATTGCCCCACCTATGTAATTAAAAGACCCAACGTGGTCCGCATCGTTGAGAGGCGTGTTGGGTTCTGCCAAAAAATCTGAATATAAACATACCGATTAGTCGCCAAACTAATCATATCTGTAATTTAATACTACTATAGTATTTAGTGTTTCAGTTAAGTTAAGCGAGCAGCACTATAAGCCGAGTTCTGTATTAGATGATCATCTATCTTTGCTACATGTTACCATATAGCTCATTTGTCAAAGACAAATTGCGACCTACCCAAAGCACGGCGGGCAACCGTATCGCTTTCATTCGGTCTTACTTCGAGTGGGGTTTACAGAGCCTTGTTTGTTACCAAACAAGCGGTGGTCTCTTACTCCACCTTTCCACCCTTACCAAAACATCTGCAAGCAAATGAGTTGGCGGTTTATTTCTGTTGCACTAGCCTTGGAGTCACCTCCACCGGACGTTATCCGGCACCCTGCCCTATGAAGCTCGGACTTTCCTCACCTA
>CALDJN010000017.1 GCA_937901695.1 uncultured Anaerocolumna sp. | reverse complement strand
TGGGGTGGGGAGGCAAATGAAAAGGTTACGGAACTACTTAATGAACTTATGCAGCTGCCTTCGGATGATCCTAGGGTTATTGATGGAATTACCGAAATCTGTAAGCTTTTTGTGGAAGAACAACCATTCATACCTATGTTCGGAACATCGAAATTTGTACCGGTTACAACACACTATTGGACTGGGTTTCAAACTGCAGAAAACGACTTTGAGGGACCTTGGTGGTGGTGGTCACAGTTTAAATATTACACTCCACATTTGAAACCAACAGGTAATTAAGTACAAGTCCACCAGAATGGGTTTTCTGGTGGACTGTTTTAAAAATAATAAGTATGAGGCTGGAGGTTGTTATGAAATTTCTTAAATTTTTAAGTTCACGATTGCTTACATACATATTCGTAATATTATTGGGAATGACAATCGTGTTTTTCGTTCCTAGGTTTATGCCTTCGGATCCTGTTGAATCAATGCTGGGGCAAATGATGAGTAAATCAAGCACCATGGACGCAGCAGCGATTGAGGCTATGCGTAAAACTTTGAATGAAAATTTTGGACTTGAAGGTACGTTGGGTGAACAGTATTTTGGATATATGAAGAGAGTAATCTTTACTCAAGATTTCGGACCGTCTCTTACTATGTATCCGGTTCCGGTTAAAGAGCTAATTGCAGATTCCTTACCATGGACTGTGTGCCTGTTAGGTATTTCAACAGTGATATCTTGGTTAATCGGTAATGGTATTGGATTGCTTGCAGGAATTAGAAAG
The DNA here is from genome assembly GCA_937901695.1 of uncultured Anaerocolumna sp. Classification (GTDB taxonomy): domain Bacteria; phylum Bacillota; class Clostridia; order Lachnospirales; family Lachnospiraceae; genus Anaerocolumna. Next base: position 2,825 of record CALDJN010000017.1, on the reverse strand, counting down.
GATAAAGCATACTCTAAAATCCTTGAAGGTATAGCAATCTGTATTTATCCAATTCCCTATTATATATTTGCGCTAACGCTCATAATGTTATTTGCTTATATTTTCCCAGTGTTCCCGTTAAGTGCTAACTTTGATGTGTCAGGCTTTACTTGGGAAAACTTAAAAACGGTTATCTGGAATTCCGTACTACCGGCACTCTCTCTTATATTAACAGGGACCGGTTGGTGGGTTATTTCAATGACAACACTTTCCCGTAATACCAACGAAGAAGATTTTGTGGCTTTTGCAAGAATGAAGGGATTAAATGAGAGGAAAGTTATCAGTAGATATGTTTTGCCACCGTCGCCGGTTTTGCCAAACACAATCCTGCCGCAAATTACCATGCTGGCATTACAAATGGGTACCATTTTTAATGGCTCATTAATAACAGAGATTCTATTTAATTATCCTGGTCTTGGCTCTCTTATTTACAGAGGGATTTTACAGGCTGACTATAATCTAATTATGGGAACGATTACTACCTCTATTTTTGCAGTTGCAACTGCAACATTGGTTATTGATTTACTATATCCGTTTATCGATCCTAGAGTCAGGTATAATTAGGGAGGGGAATATGAAAAATTGGAACTTAAGATTAAAGTTAGGTCTGGTTATACTAAGCTTTTTCATGATTCTTGGCTTCTTTTTTCCACTATTATATTCGGGAAATGTTACCGAATGGAGCACATATCCTACGAATCTTAAGCCAAGCATGGAGCATTTCTTGGGTACAAATAGCTTAGGTCAAGATATCTTTTGGTTGCTATGCAACTCTATTCGAACTTCGTTTTTGATCGGTTTGTTTGTTGCATTTTTTTCAACACTCATTGGTATTCTTGCGGGATTGGTTGCAGGATTAAAGGGCGGAGCAGTTGATAGAATCGTAATGCTGCTTGCGGATACATTCATTGTTATTCCTTCTTTGCCTATTCTTATTCTGATTGGAAGTTTAACGAAAGGTACCGCATCCTTATTTCTTATAGGGGGCGTTCTCATTGCTTTTAATTGGCCTTGGCCGGCACGGCAGGTGCGATCTATGGCATTAACCTTAAGAGAAAGAGATTATATCAGTATAGCACGGTTTTCTGGAGAAAGTACGATTCGTATATTAGTTAAAGAAATTTTTCCGTTTGTTAAGGATTGGTCTATTGGTAACTTTATCAATACAATTCTTGTTGCTATTTCTTCTGAGTCGGGACTCGCAGTTATCGGCATGTCAAGCAACAGCAAGGCAACATTAGGTACCATGATTTATTGGGCTAACCAACATCAAGCAATGCTTGGTGGAAAATGGGTTTGGATTGGTTCGCCCGTTGTTGCAATTTGCTTAATTTTCATCGGTCTGTTCTTGCTCATGACAGGACAGCAGCAGTATTCTGCATTAAGGAGGGGCAAATAATGTTTGAGATTAATCATGTTAGTGCTCGCTACAATATGCTTACCAGTTTTGTAAATGCAGTTGATGATGTTAATTTTAATATTGAGAAGAATGAAATATTTGGAATAGCAGGAGAATCCGGCTGTGGCAAATCTACATTGCTTAAGGTTATGTATGACTTAGTGGATTACCCACTTGAGATTTCAAGTGGCTCTGTAAGGCTTTATAATGGCAATTCCGAAACAAATTATATAGAAACAGGAAAACTTAAAGAATGTTGGTGGAAAGATATTTCATATATCTCTCAAGGCGCAATGAATGTTATGAATCCGATCACAAAGGTTGAAAATCAGTTCTTTGATACTGTCAGGCGTGGATACCATAAAAAAATGACGAAAAAGCAAATCAGGGAAAAGGTTGCAGCTTATATGAAAGAACTGGAGCTTTCTCCGGACGTGTTGAAGGCTTACCCTCATCAGCTTTCCGGAGGTATGCGCCAACGAGTTTTAATCGCACTTGCTACATTTTTGAATCCACGTATCATATTAGCAGATGAACCAACAACAGCATTGGATGTTGTTGTTCAAAAGGATATTCTTACTATGCTTATGTCGGTGCAAAAAAGAATGAAAAACTCCATGGTAATCGTTTCACATGATATGGGTGTTCATTATCAAGTCACAGATCGGATTGGTATAATGTATGCCGGACAGATGATTGAGATTGGACCCACGGATGAAATATTTAGTCATCCGAAGCATCCTTATACGCAAATGCTGATAAGCGCACTTCCTAAGGTTGGTGATAACAGCCAAAAGGAAGGTATACCGGGTACCCCTCCAAACTTGAAAAGTCCTCCCATAGGATGCCGTTTTGCACCAAGATGTAAGTATGCTGCCGATGAATGTCGTAAAATCAGACCGCAGATGGTTCCGGTTGGAGATAAGCATTTTGCAGCATGTTTATTGCTAGAACACGCTAAAGGAGGGAATGAATAATGGAGAATAACATATTAGAAATAAACCAACTTAGTCGTGTATTCCGAATTGGTGGTATGATAATGGGAAATAAAATTAAGGCGGTGGATAATGTTTCAATCAGAATGCCATCGGATAAATCTTGGATAATGAGCATTGTTGGTGAATCAGGAAGTGGTAAGACGACTCTTGCTAAGATGATATTGGGTCTGCTTGATATCTCTGCTGGAAACATAATTATAGATGGGAACAATGTGAAATATTACAGAAAGCATAAAAAAGAATTTTATAAAATTGTACAACCTATTTTACAAAATCCATTTACTACTTTTAGTATGAAGCGAACAGTAGATAGCTATCTTTATGAAACAGCACTGAATTTGGGCATTGCAAAAAACAAAGAGGAAGCAAAAGCTGTTATTACGGAGACC
>CALDJN010000016.1 GCA_937901695.1 uncultured Anaerocolumna sp. | reverse complement strand
GCCTGTAGACAAAACATGCCTGTAGACAAAACATGTCTGTAGACAAAACATGCCTACAGGTAAAACTTGCCTGTAGACAAAACTTTCCTGCAGGTAAAACTTGCCTGTAGATAAAACTTCCTGTAGACAAAACTTCCCATAGATAAAACTTGCTCATAGGCAAATGGGAATATCCCCTTTGGCTATAAAAAATTCTCTGACAACTATTAAGCTCTGAATCTAGAATTAGGAAAGGTTCCCACGAAACCCAGCCTATACTGGTTTTAGGGCTATTTTTTTATGACATTTTGATTTTACCCATTAATTAACAGACATTATATTTAATAATTTGTTAGAATTCAGCCTATGGCATCCTATTTCCCTTTTGAGCAGACCGTTCAACCTAACCTTTGTTATCTTTATAGCCCGATAACTTCCATAGTTCCCCTGCTACTTATTCGTTCAACCTAACCTTTGTTATCTTTCTAGTGGGCACAGGTAAAGAAAGCTAGATTTGTGTAGCTTGTGAAGCGAAGCAATCTGAACCCACCAAGGTAAGGCAAGTAAAGGGGGAGATGGGATGACACAGCACAGGCTGAACTATAATAATAATTTATTAATTAGCTGATTATTTCGCACTAGGGATACTGCCTACAAATATTTTGATACTATCAATTCACATGAATAATACCAGTAATATTTTTGTTGATACCGGGCGCAGCACTTTATTCCATTATCCTCTTAATGATTACCCACAAAAGATGATTACCCACAAAAGATGATTACCCACAAAAGATGATTACCCACAAAAGCTTGCTATATCAGTCAAGGGCACAACCACGAAGTGGTGCAAAGCATCCTTGATAGGTGTAGTAAAATTCCATAAAATTTTTTTATAAGAGGAAGGTGAATTCATTGTGTGTACAGATGAGCTCAACTGTGTATCAGTGGAACCCTGTGCATGAAATAATCAATTAGTAATTGTATAAAATGTACATGGGATGATTAAAATAATTAGCAACTGTACAATGTGCACACTAAGTGACTCCGATAATTATTTATTTTAACAATTTTGCATTATTATATTGACGAAACTTTATTATAATGGTAAGATACAGGTATGAAACAAAGTTACATAATGAATTTTATATTATGAAACTTATATACATATGTATCTTTGTTTAATACGCGTTAATACATAGCGAAATTAAGGAGGAGGATTTAAAAATGAAAAAAATGTTATCACTATTTTTGGCACTTGCTATGATAGTAGGGTTACTTACAGCATGTGGTCAAAAGAAAACCCCTGCTACCACGGATACTTCCAATGTAGAAAATGAGGGTTCAGAAACAAAGCAGCCAGAAACAAAACAGCCTGAAAAGGAAGATCCAGTTAAAATCAAAATTTACTACTCAGACAATGCTACATTACCATTTAAAGAAGACTGGTTAACTGTAACAGAAGCAGAAAAGATGTTTAATGTTGATTTCCAATTTGAAGTTATTCCAATTGCTGATTATCAAACGAAAGTTTCCTTAGCACTGAATACTGGAAACAATGCTCCTGACGTTATTCTTTATCAGTCAACAGTAGGTGAGAATGCTTCCCTTGCTCTTAATGGTGCAATAGTTCCTATTAGTGATTACTCAGATTTTACTCCAAACTTTAATGCTCGTGTAGAAGAATTTGGATTAAAAGAACAAGTTGATTCGAAAAATTTAGCAGATGGTAAACGCTATTATATGCCAGGACTTTTTGATAAACCTTTCTATGATGGCGGTCTAATTTTAAGAGAAGATTTCTTGGAAGCAGAAGGATTACAAGCACCTAAAACTTTCGATGATTTATACAATATATTAAAAGCTTATAAAGCAAAGAATCCGGATTCTTATCCACTTACTATTTTAGCTGGTCCACGTGTATTATACAGAATGACAATGCCTTCCTTTGGTATAAGTGTAGGTAAAAATGGTTCATCAGGTACTAATACATTAAGCTGGGATTATGACAAGAAAGAATACTTCTCAGGAGCAATTAGTGATGGATACAAAGAATATGTTAGTTACCTTGCAAAATTATATGCAGAAGGTTTATTAGATCCTGAGATGGCAGACCCAATTGATGGTGATAAGTGGTCTCAGAAGATGGCTACTGGAAAATCCATGGCTACCTACGCTTATTATGACCAAATCGGCGGTGTTACAGGTACATCAGAAATTGATGGATTCAAACTACAAATGTATCCACCATTAGAAGGCCCCGCTGGTGCTCATCATCAAGAAAAGAGCAGTATTGGTTCCGGTATCATGTTCCCAGCTGCAACAGCAAAAAGAGATGATTTTGAACGTGTAGTACGTACCATTGATAAGGTATTCTTCTCAGAAGAAGGTGCTAAATTATGGTGCTTAGGTGTTGAGGGTGTTACTTATACAATGGAAAATGGAAAAATTAAATATGCAGATGAATTGGTTAACTCACCAGAAGGTATTTACAAAACACTTCAAACGAAATACGGATGTGGTTCTGATGTTACACAATTGGTTTGGGTAAATGAACGTGAAATGACAAAATATGATGAAAACTACGCACGTATTAACCAAGAAGTGAATGCAATGGGTGATGTAATTCGCTCACTTCCACCTGTACCAGCATTTGACGATATACAGGCAGAAGATGCAGCAGTGTTACAAACACCTCTATCTGATGCTTTTGAAGTTTGGGTAGATGCATTTATTACAGGTAAGAAGAGTGTCGAAAAAGACTGGGATGCTTATGTAAACGAAATGAAGACACTAAGGATTGATGAGTTCTGCAAGATTTATAATGATAATCTAAAGAAGTAATCTTTCATGATGGAGGCTGCCCTTTTAATACAAATGAAGGGTAGCCTCTTATAGAAATAGGAGGTTGACTATGGATTTACGCAAAAAACAGAATGAAGACGTAAACGTAATAAAGCGAAGAAGCCCTTTGCAAAAACATTTAAGACGTTATTGGCAGCTCTATGCAATGATGATTTTACCAATTATATATTTTATTGTATTTAAGTATCTTCCTATGTTTGGTAATGTCCTTGCATTCCGTCGATATAGACCTGGAATGGGACCATTTGGGACAGAATGGGTTGGATTTAAATATTTTAAGATGTTTCTAAAGGACCCGGCATTCTGGAGAGCATTTAGAAATACCCTTACCATATCACTTATGAATTTAATTATTAACTTTCCAATACCAATCATTTTTGCTATATTGCTAAACGAAGTACGTAGATTACGCTTCAAGAAATTGGTGCAGACCGTTTCCTATATGCCAAGATTCATATCAACCGTAGTAGTAATCGCAATATTAGGAGAATTACTATCACCAAGTACAGGACTGTTAAACATATTTTTACAGAATGTATTTGGTATGGAACCAATTTATTTTATGAATGAACCAGAGTATTTCAGATGGCTGTATGTTCTTACGGATACGTGGCAATTTACTGGCTGGACAGCTATTATTTATTTGGCTGCCATAACTGGCATAAACTCTGATTTATTTGAAGCTGCACAGATTGATGGAGCCAACCGTTTTCAGCAAATCATTAATGTAACAATACCTTCCATCTTACCAACCATTATGGTTATGCTTATATTAAATGTTGGACATATGCTAAGTCTTGGTTTTGAAAAGGTTCTCTTAATGTATACTCCATCCAACTCACAGGTTAGTGATATTATAGATACCTTAGTTTATCGAACAGGACTTGCAAATCAGAACTATTCCTATGCAACAGCAATCGGTTTATTTAGCGGAATTATTGGTGTAATCCTTGTAACTTCATCCAATTCCCTCAGCAAAAAATTAACCGGTGATGGAATCTATTAGGAGGTGGACTATGAAAAGATATCGTACAAAGGGCAACTTAATATTTGATGGCATAGTTTACCTTATAATGATTTTGGTATTATTAACGTGTTTAGTTCCATTTATCTATATGTTTGCATTATCTCTTTCCGATCCGAAAGCAATTGTCAATAATCAAGTTTCACTTTTTCCGGTAGGATTTAATTTCGAAGCATATAAGCAAATATTTACATACCCTAACTTTTTTAAAGCTTATGGAAATACCATATTTTATACAATAGTTGGTACAATAATTTCCTTAGCCATGACAACATTATTTGCCTATCCCCTTTCCAAAGGGTTTTTAAAAGGTCATAAATTTGTAATGAAATTAGTTGTATTTTCCATGTTCTTTTCAGGTGGTCTGATTCCAAATTACTTAATGATATCGAATTTACACTTAACAGGAACAAGATGGGCAATGTTACTTCCATTTGCAATCAATCAATTTAATTTGATTATATTAATAAATTTCTTTAAATCACTTCCGGTGGAGATTGAAGAAGCAGCATTTATCGATGGTTTAAGCTATTTTGGCGTGTTAACTAAGATTGTAGTACCATTATCAAAAGCGGCTCTTGCAACGGTTGGATTGTATACCGCTGTATTTTTCTGGAATGACTGGTTTAATGGTTTAATCTACTTAGATACAAGTCAATTTCCAGTAATGTTATTCTTAAGAAACATAGTAAATGGAACCACCATGGTTGGAGACGCAGCTGGTTCTGCAGATAAAGCAACCATAGGAATTTCAATAAAATCTGCAGTAATCATTACATCAACGTTACCAATTATTATTCTATATCCATTTTTACAGAAATATTTTGTAAAAGGACTTACGGTAGGCTCCGTAAAAGGCTGATGAGACAGAGAGGTAAAACATATGGTAGAATTAAATTCAATTGAAACAGAGCAGAAGAATGAGAGGACAAAAAATATTGATATTCTTTCCACATTAGAAGTCTTGCAGCTAATGAATGATGAGGATAAGAAAGTTGCTTATGCAGTAGAGAAGGAATTAGAACATATTGCTGAAGCAGTAGAAATCATCTATGAAAAGATGGTTCAGGGGGGACGCCTTATTTACACCGGTTGTGGAACTTCTGGACGATTAGGCATATTAGATGCTGTAGAATGCCCACCAACCTTTGGAACAGATCCTGAATTAGTCAAGGCACTGATAGCAGGTGGGATGACGGCTTTTGTTAAGGCAGTAGAAGGAGCAGAAGATAATCAAGAATTAGGGGCAAAGGATTTACAAGATATCAGCTTTACCAATCGTGATGTACTAGTTGGAATTGCAGCAAGCGGAAGAACGCCTTACGTAATTGGAGCTGTTAATTATGCTAAGAGTATCGGTGCAAAGACAATTAGTGTATCCTGCAGTCCAAATTCCGAATTGAATTCTATTGTAGATGTGGCTATAACCCCGCAACCTGGACCAGAGGTAATTACCGGCTCCACACGATTAAAGAGTGGAACGGCTCAGAAGATGGTACTCAATATGTTAAGTACCTCCGTTATGATAAAACTTGGTAAAGTATATGGCAATTTAATGGTTGATGTAAAGGCAACCAATGAGAAACTTATAGAGAGAACCGTTTCCATTGTTCGCAGCACCACTAGAGTCAGTGATGCCAAAGCAAGAGAAGTTTTAGCATTATGTGGATATTCTGCGAAAACGGCAATTGTTATGATAAAATGCAATTTAAATGCGGAAGAAGCTGAAAAAGCTCTCATCAATGCAAATGGGCATATAGCAAGAGTTATTAGTGAAAAAGAGGGATTAAAATAGATGTGTTTTAAGTGCTCCAATTAAAAAAGCCTTTGATTATTTTTTGTAAAGGCTTTTTTATATAGCTTTATTGAAGTTGCTGCAAAACTGTCATTCTGAGCCCAAGGGGCGAAGAATCCCATTTTAATGTGAGATTCTTCGAACTAAAGTTCTCAGAATGACAGTTCAATGTGGGATTCTTCGAACTAAAGTTCTCAGAATGACAGTTTAATGTGAGGCTTTTCGAACTAAAATTTTCAGAATGACATTTTTTATTCTGCAACAGCCCCTTTATTCATATTTAAACTCTATGGCTGCGGCAAATTTCAGAACTTTTCTCCAGATATTTTTCTACTTTTGAATAATTTTTATTTGCTAAGCTTGTAAAGAGTAAATCTACTATTGTTAATTGGGCAATACGGCTGCTCATAGCACCGCTTCGATGATTGATTTCTGGTGCCGATAAGTAGATAGCATAATCAGCACTTGCCATTAACGGACTTTTTGTATATTTTGTAATTGCTATGGTTGGACAATTTGCTTTTTGTGTCAAGGATAGTATTTCAAGCATCTCCTTTGTGGCTCCGGAATATGAGAAAATGATTGCAACATCTTTTGGACCTGCATTGGCACCATAGGCTAATTGCGTATGCAAATCGTAGCTAAATGTAGTATTTTTGTTAATACGCATTAATTTTTTAAAAAGGTCGTCTGCAACCTGAGCAGATGCACCAACGCCAAATATACGTATGGTGTTTGCTTTCGCTATGATATCTACAATCTTAGTAAATGTTTCAGGGTCAATTAGTTTAATGGTATCATCAACTGCTTGTATTGCGGCATTTTTAATTGTATTACACATTTCTTCCAGTGTGCTATCTTTCCTGATATCGGAGAAATCTAGTGTATCTGGGGTATCGGTTGTGGAGTTGTTTAATTCAATAAAGAGACTTTTCTTTAAGTCTTTTAACCCATCATATCCAATTGCTTTACAAAAGCGAATCCAAGTTACTTGGCTGACTCCCGATTCTTCAGCTAAACGGGCGATGGGTATTGAGAATATATTTTCAATATTATTTAAGAAATAAGTTGCAACTTTTTTCTCAGAATTATTAAGGGAATCCATAATACTGTGTGTTTTGATTTCAATATTTGTCATTTGATATGATACCTGCTTTCTATTGTTAGATTTACTATAGCAACACCATGTTTGAAACATACTGATAATATATTGGGCTGTTGCAAAATAGCTTAAAAAATCCTATCCACAGTGGATATCCGACCATTTTGCAAAAGCAACATATATAATGAAATATAATTACATAATATAATGAATATTATGTAACTATTTAACTATAAAAATGAGGAGTTGTCAATAACATATGCTTTTAAAAGGAATCGATAATATAAAACAATTTGATAGTTGCTTAAAAAACAAACGATTAGGCCTTATTACTTCTATTTCCGGAGTAGACAACAATCTGAACTCTACCATCGAAGTGCTTCATGAGCATTACCATTTGACTGCATTATTTGCACCGGAACATGGTGTTCGGGGAGATAAAGATGCAGGGCAGACAGTGGATACCTATATTGATGAGGCAACCGGAATTACAGTTTATAGCTTATATCGAGAAGATTCCAAGCATTTTACAAAAGAAATGCTTGAGAAGGTAGATGCGGTTGTATATGATATACAGGACCTGGGGGTACGGTATTACACCTTTATCTCTACCATGATATATGCAATGGAGGACTGTGCTGCATTTGGAAAAGAATTTATCCTATTGGACAGGCCAAACCCACTTGGGGGAATGGTTGTAGAAGGTAATGTTTTAAATAGTGAATACAAGAGTTTTGTAGGAGCTTATCAGGTAGCTACTCGTTATGGATTGACACCAGGGGAGTTAGCCCTTATGGTAAAAGACAAAGAACATATTCCATGTGATTTAACCATTATACCTTGCGATGGCTGGAAACGAAATCAACTTTTCCCTGAAACGGGGCAGATTTTCATAATGCCAAGTCTTGGCATACCCCGTTTTGAAACGGTACTCCTTTATCCTGGAACTTGCCTGATTGAGGGAACGAATCTTTCGGAAGGCAGGGGAACTTCATGTCCATTTGAAATCATTGGTGCTCCTTTTATAGAATCAGCACGTTTGGTTTCTTATTTAAAGGAGAAGAAGCTACCTGGGGCTGCATTTACACCGGCATATTTTACACCAACCAGTTCCAAGCATAGAAATGAGTTTTGTCAGGGAGTACATATACATATAACCGATTATAAAACTTATGAAAGTTATAGGACTGGATTAGTAATCTTAGAAGCAATACGGGACTTGTATCCAAAGGAGTTTTCCTTTTTACCGCCTGTTAAGTCAAATGGCAGACCATTTATTAGTTTGTTATCGGGAAATAATGCTTTTGAACAATCGGATTGGACCAGCAAAGCCATCTTAGAAGCAAATGAAGCAGAGCTTGAAGTATTTAAAAAAGAGAAGAAAGAATATCATCTATATGAATAAAAAGTGGTGCAGGTTCTGTATTTATTTGTTAGCATAAAACCCTATCATTATTAAAAGGCGATAAGGCGCCGGAATCGAGGTTAATATGAATTTATCAGCAAAAGAAAAGATAGG
>CALDJN010000015.1 GCA_937901695.1 uncultured Anaerocolumna sp. | reverse complement strand
GGCGAAGAATCCATCCTTTCATTTTGTCATTCTGAGCCCCTAGGCGAAGAATCCAACCTTCAATTATGAGATTCTTCGCCTTTCAGGCTCAGAATGACATCACCTTCCAAGTATAGTAATACTATGCTTTTGTTTTTATAATGTCCCCATATCATAATTCGTAATTCTATCAGCTAAGTCCGGATTTGTCTTTAATAATTGGTCGACTTCCTGTTTGGTTAAACTCTTAGCCGCTTCATTAGCTTTTAACAATACTTCTGAATCATTATAGATATCTCCAACCTTAAATTCCATATCTCCACTTTGCCTGATTCCAAACATATCACCGGGACCTCTTAACTTTAAGTCTTCCCCTGCAATATAAAAGCCATCATTGGAATGATTCAATATTTCCAAACGTTGCTTGGTTTCCTTGCCATTGTTACCACTTACTAATATACAGTAAGACTGATACTTTCCTCTGCCTACCCTTCCTCGTAACTGATGAAGCTGGGCAAGTCCAAACCTTTCAGCATTTTCAATCATCATTACTGTAGCATTGGGCACATTAACACCTACTTCTACTACTGTAGTAGAAACCAATACCTTAATATCTCCGGAGGCAAATCGTTCCATAATATCATTTTTTTCTTTTGGTTTCATCTTTCCATGAAGATATTCTACCAAGATACCGGAAGGTAAAGCTTCTTTTAATTTCTCAGTGTATTCAATTACATTTTCTGCTTCAATGGTTTCGCTTTCTTCTACCATAGGACAGATAACATAAGCTTGTCTGCCTGCTGCTACTTCTTTTGCTATAAATTTATAAGCTGTATTACGGTAACTCGTATCAACTACACAGTTTTTAATTGGAAGCCTGTTAGCCGGCAATTCGTCCACTACGGATATATCCAAATCACCATACAGAATAATTGCCAAAGTTCTGGGAATTGGGGTAGCACTCATAACCAGTACATGAGGATGGGTTCCTTTGCCAGACAAAGCTTCCCTTTGTCGAACGCCAAACCGATGCTGTTCATCTGTAATGGCAAGGGCTAAATTGTCATATTCCACTTTCTCTTGTATTAACGCATGAGTACCAACAATAACATCTGCCTCATGATTTTTAATTTTCTCATAGGCTTTTCTCTTTTCTGCTGCTGTCATGGAGCCAACCAGAAGAATAGCATTAACACCATACCCGGAAAATAAGCCGGTTAATGATTCATAATGCTGCTTTGCAAGAACCTCTGTTGGTACCATTAAGCTTCCCTGATAACCATTTAATGCTGTCATAAGTAAAGCAAGAGCAGCCAAAATAGTCTTTCCTGAACCAACATCACCCTGAATCAATCGATTCATGGTAGATGGACCGGTAATATCTGCTTTTATTTCCTTCCATACTTTAAGTTGAGCATTTGTCAAAGCATAAGGCAGTTCTTTTATAAAGCTTTCACATTCCTGTTTTTCTCTTATAATATATTCATTATTCCAATCTGTCTTCTTTTCCTTTAAAGCTTGTAAAGCCAAAGTAAATTGAAAAAATTCATCAAAGACAAGTCTTGTTCTGGCTGCCTTCATGGCTTCTATATTCTTTGGAAAATGAATATCCTTCATTGCATTTTTATAATTAATTAAGTTATATTCTTTTATAATTCTCTTCGGTAAATAATCACTGGGTAAATCCGCTTCTTTAAATACATTCTTTACAGCCTTTGCTATAGTATTACTGGTGATACCCGATGTAAGTTCATAGATAGGCTGCAGCACATTCATTTTATTTATGTATTCTTCTCTTGTATAAATCTTTGGCTGGTCCATTACCAAAATACCATTTTTACGCACAACTTTTCCGCGGAATATGAAATGATATCCCATACGAAGTTTATTCCTTAAAAATGGCATATTAAACCAGGTTAAATTAATGGTTCCAGATGAATCTTGAACACGGCAGCTGAGAATCTTTAAATTTTTCACCTGTTTCGCTTGAACAGACGATACCACAGAAGCCTCCAGGGCAGCAACACTTCCCTCACTAATGTTGCTAATAAGGATAGGTGCTTCAAACATATCATAGGTTCTTGGGAAATGATGAATCACATCATTCACTGAGAAAATGCCCATTTTATTCAAGTCTTTTTCTGTCTTCTCACCAATACCTTTTATTTCCGTAACAGAATCTGCTAAATTCATGTATCCTTCC
>CALDJN010000014.1 GCA_937901695.1 uncultured Anaerocolumna sp. | reverse complement strand
ACATCATCACCAGCATCCGGATCCAGGCTATAGATCATATGAAAAACTGCTGTTGATTCCGCCATAGCTTCCGGCATGACCTGAGATATCTTCTCACTGTTCTTTTTATTGTCTGTTTTTTTCTTTCCGTTCTTATCGGTGTAAGTTAAATACCATTTGTTTGCATAGTAATATTTATCTTCCAGTGTCTTTTTACTATCCTTTAAGCTGTACTCAAAGGTACTCCCGCCTTCCACCTTTTTTCCTTTTTCAATGGTTGTAAGTTTTTTTCCGCCTTCTGTTTCTGCAATTATATCAACGTAGTAAGGGGGAGTATCTTCTTTCTTATATACTAGATAAACGGTAAGAATGGATCCTGGCATTGCATCCGGAGAATTAAATTCAATCTGATTCCCACCAACAGGAGACGTTTTTATATTTTTTTTAGTACTTCTATTTGTGTACTCATAATACGAGTTTGAGTAAGTAAAATTAACCCCATCAAGAGTAACGTTCTTATCAGCTTTTTTAAGGTCATAACTAAAATCCTCTTTGAATATAACTTGCTTCTTAAGAAGTTTGTCAGGTAATATATCACCATTAGCATTTTTTGCTCCTTTAAGGAGATTACCTTCAGCATCTACAGCTATAACTTCAATTTCATATGTACTAGATACACTTAGATCGAATCTCATGTTATAGTAGCTTGGTATTTTTTCCTGTGTTGCAGGATTCCAAGCAGTATATCCAAGTCTATATTTTACTGGTGCATTTAACATTTCCTGAACACCTATAACATCATTAACTACCCTCTTATTACCTTTATAGATATCATAAATAGTGTGAAGATATATAGGCACCGTTCCATTACCAATGCTTTCCCCGGTTATACCTAACTTGCCTGCCATGCTTACAATATCTTCAAATTTTAATGTATAAAGCGTTGTTGTAGTAGCTCCATCACTACTCTCAATTTCACTTTCTACATAAATACGATTATTTTTTGCATTGGATGGAAAGCTACCGCTAGTTGTATATTCTTGTGTTGTCATTACAAATCCATCTGTTTTATAATAATTAGTGCTTGTTTTTGTATTATGTGTACCACGTAATAAGATTGTTCCTTCTTTCTGATTTACTCTAACAACTTTTAAATATGGATTGTTATACCACTCATGAAGTATCCATGTTGTATTGTTTTCGGCCGCTTCGGTTTTATTAATATTCCATATTAGTATGGATTGTAAAATAAGGACTAAAGCCAACGTCAAGAAAAATAGTTTTCTGCTATTTTTTACTTTTAATACTTTATTCATTAATCCAACTCCTTCCCAGGTAAAAATTCAACATACTGAATGCCCAAATCTCCTTCTGTTGAATAATCTCCAAGGACAATATTGTAATATTCTTCTCTCCATTCCCCTAAAGTGATTTTTTTACCTAGGTCATTAAATCCATAACTAAATAGTACTTTATCATACGACCATTTCCATCAGGTACAGATAGGTCTTCTGAAGATATAACCCTATATTTCACATATACTCTCATATAAAAACTGTCATTGTAATAATAAAGAGATGAACCATCCACTGCGATTTTATCCGCTTCAACAATTGTTTTATTTTGCTTCATCATTTCGATATACCAATCTAATTTCTTCCTTGGAAGCCATTCATAAACTGTTCCATACTGATAATTTGTTTTTAATATAGAATCATACCATTCATTATCAATCGTCCTATAATTAACATTAAATACAAGTTCCAAATGTTTTTTTGCTTTTTCCATCCACTCATTTATGCATTCTTTTTTAATTAAAGAAAACTTTTCATAATCACTTACGTTTAAATTATCAATATTTTTAGGTGAAGCATAATCAACTAGATTAGTTATTTTTTTATCTTTGTTTAATCTAGCAATAGTCTGATATTTAAGTTCCCATTCATAATACTTATTAGGGTAGCTTGCTAAAATGTAAGGAAATAATTCTGCATTCTTTGGAAGGTTCGTTGTCCTGATCAGCTGTCCGTCCAGACTAATCTTAGCCCGAAGCGATTTATCTTTTAGCATAGCAATGCATTTTAATGCGCCATTATAGGACATCTTACTATTACCCTTAAACTTTCGATCCGTGGAGTATTTACCGTTACTATAACCTTTAATAAACCCTTTCAGATAGCACTTTACAACATCCAGGCGTTTATCTTCTTCAATGCTTTGGATATCTGAAATTCGTTTTTCTAGCGTCAGCTCTAATAACTTGGGATCTAAAGTATCACCATATAGATATTCATCCGCTCGATTTAATAAGACGGCTGCTTCGGTTCTGGTTAAATTAGAGGAAAACTCTTCACCATCCTTTACAATTCCTGCCTTAATTGCAGCATCTACATTACTGCTATCAACCGGAAGATCTAACTCTTTAACTAATGCTCTAATAAATTCTTCCGGCTTAATATACGTAGTGGCTGCAGATGTTTCTGCAGGTTCCATTACAAGCATACTTGTAATACAGATTGCTACAGCCAAAATCACTGGCATAATTCTTTTTCTTCTTTCGTTTCTTTTCATTTTTCTACCTCCAACCATAATATATGTTTTATATTTACAATTACATTGTATCGCTTTTAATATATATTGTCAATATTATATACCTTCGATGTTATATATTTACATTGTTATATGTCTATGATATGCTTTTTATGAGGTGACTAACTATATGAAAGTATGTATTGATGAAATTCTTAAAACGCAAAATAAAACCAGATACTGGTTATCAAAAGAAATAAATTTCACTTATCCTAATTTAATGAAACTCTGCAACAATGAAACTATATCTATTAGATTTGATGTTTTAGAAAAAATATGTAATGTATTGAACTGTTCGCCTAATGATATTTTAAAAATAGGCGATTAAATTTCATATCATTCTTAATCATATCTCATCCGTCCCAATGAGAAGCGGGGCGGTTTTCTTATGTCTTAATATGGTTGATATTTGGATAAAAATCAAGGTATAAAACCTTGACAATTCGTTCATTTCATTCACTCACTGTCAAGGCAGGAATAGGGCGCAGAACGCCACCCAACATATCACAGGCAAGCCTGTGAATTTAAAGGATTTTCTTTGTTCCGAACATCATTAAAAAGCATTTTTTTGTTCTGTACTTTTATGTAACAATAGCTCTTTTCCTTGATTTATAAGCGTTTTATAGTACAGAACACCACAAAATATGTTATAATTACTTTAAGAATAACAATGATAAGAAAGGTGATGTATAATGCCAAGAGTAGTACCAGGTAGAAAATCAATAACGGTAGTATTTACTGAAACGGATTATGAAAACATAAAAAATTTAGCAGCTAAAAAAAATACATCAATGAATGAAATTGTAAGAGAATATACACTAAAAGGATTAAGTGGTACATTGACAGAAGAAAATATAGACTTTTTAGCTCCAATCATTAGGGAGCAATTGAGTAGTCTATTGAATCCGGCTGTAAATCGTTTGGCTTCATTATCTGCTAAAACTTGTGTTCAAGCAGGAGCTGCAGCATATCTTTCAGCGGAAGCAATTCTTAAATTTGTGCCAGAGGAAGAAAAAGAAGAAGTTGTACTATCGTATGAATCTGCCAGAAAAAAAGCTGTATCATATATGAAAAATAGAGTTGATCTTGAATAATTGCTTTGTAATATAAATTCGTAAATGAAGTTAAGAATAGAATTATTAGAGAGAGGGCAGTAAATTTATTTTACTGCCTCTTATCTGTTTCAATAATTCTTATTAAATTTGCAATTTGTTTGTCTTTTTCTTGCAGCTGCTCTGATTTATTATCAAGCTCTTTTTCTAGTATTTTAATAACTGCTTCCAATTGCTTCATATACGCTTTTGATGCGCTCTTTGATGTGCTTTTACTATGATTTTTGTTCATGTCAGATTTTTTATTTATTTCAGTAACCACTTGTGTTTGAACCGTTTCATCAATATACATCACATCATTAATTAATTGATAAGGTACGTTATTATTCTTGACATACCTATAAATTCTTTGTTTATCAATTCCGGATTCCTTTGAAATCATTAATAATGTTTTTATATTGTCTGGTATTTTTTCGTTACCTGCAGATCCCTTTGAATTTGGTAACTTAATATTAAATTTTCTTTCTGCCATATTTATCATCCTCTCTTTCTTATTGACTATTATATACTCTATGCTATAAGATAGTAAGAGAGGGTTTATTTACCCCCCCTCTAGCGTATTAAAAACAACCGCAAACTTAGAGGGTTTGTCGAGGGGTGTCGTGACGACACCCCTCGACATTCTAATCTATTATCCCTTCTTTAGCTCTTCTTATAATTTCCTTTTGTACATCTTCAATTTCCATTTTTCCGGCAATATATAAATCTAGCAATTCAATAGTGCCCTTTGATGGTGCTCCTGCATCGATCTGTGATATAGTCAATGCATCATCTACATACTTCTGTCTTTCTTCTCTTGTCGTGTCTTTAATTAAATAGCTTTTCATAATAAGCCACCTCTATTGAATTATTTTCTTTTGCTTTTTCTGCATAAAGAATTCCATCAAATTAACGTAAAATTCTTTCTCTTCTATACTCACTCCATTTTTTAATAGATTAGAAAATTCGTCTATGCTCATACTTTTACATATAACATAAAACTCGTGTAATTTTTTATTAATTCCCTCTGGCATTAATAATACTCCTTTCAATTTTCCTCATTAAATCTTTTCTCTGGAGCTGCCCCAGGAAGGCTTATTCAATATTTATTTTAAACGCACCTGCAGGTATTCAAGATTCTTCCCTTTGATGCCAGATTCAACTAAATACCAATTGTCCGGGTTATTTGCAGGGTATATGCTTTCTATTCTATCAGCCACCCACTTTTCTTGATTGCTATCATACCATTCTATTCTTTCGCCGGAATTCAAACCGGCATTTTCCCACAAATCCGAAACAAGTACTCCGTAACGTCCAGTTTTCGAATTAAATCCTAACCTACCAACTTTCATAGTTTCTCCTTTCACATAAGCAAATCTTCTTTATATTGTATACTATGTATACATTTTATTTGCGCTTTATAACATGCTTATCTTTTAGATGTTCTTCCAACATTTCTTCCAATGTCTCCTTAACCGTCTTTCTCTCAGTATAAGCATAGTCCTGCAGCTTATTTAGTAGATCTACTCGAACAATAAAAGAATGCCGGGTATAATCTTTCGGAAGTCCTCTTTGTGCTGCATTATCTCTTACAAGATTTTTTTTTGGTCTACCTGGGCCATTTTTTATATTTTTATTTTGCCTTTGTTTCTTCTCTCCCGAAACTGGAATTTCTTCATAAGAGGTAAAAAACTTACTTGATGCACTCATTAATTTATCTGTATAATTTTTAGCCATTCTTACAACTCCTAACTTAATAACTCATCAATAAATTTATTGTAATCCTTTGTTACATTCGCCTTTGGTGTATTTGTAAATATATCTGTTTGAAGAGCCTGCGCTTCTCTTATAGCCACACCTTCTCGAATTACTGAATTAAATACTTTTGTATTTAATTTAAGTGCTGCATCCTCCATAACTTCTTTTAACTCTCTACTTAATACAATCCGGCCATTGTATCTTGTTATTAATAATCCTTCAATTAGCAGATTCTTATTACAATACTTTCTTACATTTTCTATTAACCCTTGTAATTGGCTTAATCCTTGAAGACTGAATATATCTGCACCCATAGGAATAATAAGGCTGCCAGAAGCTGTCAACGCATTTGTAGTAAGGATCCCGAGTGCCGGCGGTGTATCTATGATAATATAATTATATTGTTCCTGTAATGGCTCGATAATCTCTTTTAGGATATATTCTCTGCCCGGCTTCGTAAATTCCATATCTGCACCGGCTAAAAATAAACTACCCGGAATAATATCACCTTGGTCTGTTTTTTTAATTGCCTGTTCAGGCTTTGCTTCATCTGTGAAAAGTTCATAAATTGTATACTCTGGATTTTCAATACCAAGCGTATAGGTAAGATTACTCTGCGGATCCAAATCTATTACAAGTATTTTGTATCCCCTAGATTGTAATCCGGATGCTAGAGCGTGAGCCGTCGTTGTTTTTCCAACTCCACCTTTTTGATTAGTTACGGTTATAATTTTATTCATTATTCGTCCCCTTTACTATAAATTAATCCGTTTTCCCACCCTTATAATAAATGTATTTTATGTATACATTGTATTACTTAATACATTTATTGTCAATATATTTAACTTAAAATTAAACGACATTAAATACATGGGGAGCTACACTCCCCAAACCCCTAGTGGGATCTCCTCAAGGATAAATCTCATTCTTCGTTTCATCCTTTCGTTGATCTATCTGTAACATTCTATACTTTTTCCACTGATGCTTGCTTAACTTTGTTACATGAGAATGGCTTTTTCCACTTTCATCAATCCATACCGTATTATAGCTTTTTTCATAATGTTTTAATATCCAATAATTTTCTCGTTCTAACATCTTTATTTTTGAATCACATACTTCAATTATTTCAACCATAAAATGGCTTTCATCAGTTTCTCTAAAATCTAAATACATACCATTATGAACTCTTAATAAGCCTACCTTTTTTCTACCAGTTTTTATTAACAGAATCAAAATCTTTATCCTTTAATTTTCCAAAAGCTAACCTTTTATGTTCTTTTATACGTCTGTAAAATTATTGGTAGAGCCAACATATACCATTCCGTTCTTTAGATTAGTTATCTTATACACCACATATTCCATAATCAATTCACATCCCTTTTATATTTTTATTACACGAACGATAAATATTTGTATGGTTAGCATGATTAAATTATTTTATATTTTAAGAACTTATAGCTTGCCCCTAGAAAAGCCTTAAGAATTTGAAACCTTTAGTTGACTTTCGGTTAAGCAAATGTATGCTTGGTGGTAGGTGTAACGAGGACAACGGCTTTTCTCCCCCCCTACAACCCATGTTATTATTATGAATTGTAGTAGGAAAGAATATAAATACTTGGCGTATAGTTCGCCTGAGGTATCCGTATTCTCTATGATTGTTACCAATCATCAAACTTCAAGGACAACGCTTGTCCTAACGCTCTCGGTTCTGCCTTTATAAGCGTGAGTTATCATCTCTTGTCTGCCCCCCCTCTTGCACCGCTAGAATGACTTGCTAAAGGTCATTCGTATGCAAGCGACAGGAACGGTCACTTGTAACTTTATGTATGTACCACTTCGATTGTTTCAGCTCTCGCTAAGAAAATGTAGGCTAATGCTCTACATCTACTTTTTGCCTAGGAATACCCTCGCACCCTCTAACGGCGATTCCACCCTCATATGTATGGCTCGATTAACTGCTCTGTCCACGATAGGTAAGGTTGTATTTAAGCGATTTTCCTCTCAACGCTCCCAATTTTTCCAGCTAGGCTTTAGCTCTTTTATTTAATTTTCTACTGCTTGTTATATCTCTTAATGAGTTCTTCCGTAGCCCAATCTGGAACATCATTATGAACCTTTGTAATCTTTAAACCCTTGTTATTTATGTACTTGAAATGCCCATCTGTCAGATAAACCTTGTTTTCAATCTGTAATCCTTTTCCATGAGTTTATCCAATATGTTTATATTTTCCATTTATTCTCTCTATAACTTCCCATCTAACCCCTACAAATCGGCAAAGGTTTTTTTATTCAGGTTTAATGGTATTTCTCATTTTTTGTTTATTTTCTAATTTACTTTTCCTATGCTTTTTATAGTCAAAAGTCATGTTTTCCCCTTTCTTTCATGAACTGATGCAAATACCCTGTTTACTTGCTAACATTTACAAATGTT
>CALDJN010000013.1 GCA_937901695.1 uncultured Anaerocolumna sp. | reverse complement strand
TTCTTTGCCTTATATCCGTTCTACACCAGTATTCTATTATAATAAAACATTATTTGAAAAAGCTGGTTATACAGAACCACCTAAGACTTTTACGGAATTGGAGGAAATAGGGAAAAAATTAGTTGCAGATGGATTATGTGAGTACGGATTTGAATTACTTAACGATCCAGCTTGGTTTGTACAGAATTTAATGTACCAATTAGGAAGTAATATGCTTAGTGAAGATGGTTTAAGTGCTCCATGTTTAGAAGATGGTGCTTTATTATCAGTATTAACATCTTGGAGAAAATGGGTTGACGATGGCTGGTGTGCTCCTTTTGTAAGTACAAGTGCAGAATCTGCTATGAAAGAACAATTTTATCAAGGTAATTTAGCTAGCTTTGTAGCAAGTTCTGGTGGTTTAGCAAATATAATAAATAATTCAGTTGATTTTGAATTAGGCGTATCCTATTTCCCTACATTGTCCGATATAACATCAGCACCTACAGGTGGTGGTAATATTGCAATTGTTGAAAGAGGAAATGATGAACAGACTTTAGCTGCAGCTTGGGAATTTGTTAAGTTCCTGATGTCAGATGAACAAGTAGCTTTAAATGCAGCAAATACAGGATATCTTCCGATTACTTATTCATCTGCTACATCTCAGGTTTTAATAGATCAGTGGAAGGAACAACCTTTATATAAAGTAGCATATGATCAATTAGAAGTTGCGCAAGAACTTCCATGGTCCGGCTATAAAGCTGACTTTGAAGAATTATTAAAGGAATATTGTTCCTATGTAATTCAGGATCAAAGTCAGACTCCTGAAGAAGCAGTTGAACAAATTAAGCTTAATTCCTATGCAATATTCCCGTTGAAATAAAATTAAAAAAAGAAGTTTTACAAATGGACTATCATTATTTAGGTAGTCCATTTGTAAATTGGAGGGTAATTAAAATTAATAGAAAAATATAACAATTATAATTTCTTCTTTTACTAGTTTTTCAATTAACTGCTTGTAATTATATCTCTACACATAATATAATAGATGAAAATGATAAAACAATAGAAACGAAAATCACTCTTATTACTAATAATAAGGAGTCGATTACAAAAAAAGCCCATTACAGAGGAACCGATGGAGTATAATCCCATATATATTCAGCAGTAATAATAAGTATAATATATATGGTGCAAAGAGGAGTTAGTTCATGTTTAATATCGAACGTTTAAATTATATTTTGAAAGAACTTCAAGAACATAAATCAGTATACGTTAATGATTTATCTAAGAAGTACTATGTCAGTCCATCTACTATTCGAAGGGATTTAGGGCAATTAGAGAAAGAAGGACTCATTCGGCGTACATATGGTGGCGGTGTATTAGTTGAGCATCAAAGTGCAGAAATCCCTTTTCAACTAAGGCAAACGGAACAATTATTAGAAAAAGACAAAATTGCTTCTTTTGCAACTAAATTAGTTCGTGATGGTATGTATATCTTTTTAGATTCAACCAGCACCACATCCCATTTAGTTAAGTTTCTTACAGGCCATCATAACCTAAAAATATTGACTACTAGTGCTTATACGGCACTTGATTGTTTAGAGCACCTGCAAGCTCAGGTTTATTGTACTGGTGGTTGGATGAGCACTTATTCACGAGGTTTTTACGGAGAATCTGCCCGTAGCCGTATTGATGAATTTTATACTGATTTTGCTTTCTTTTCTGTACGTGGTATTTCTTTTGAACGAGGAATAGCTGATGTTAATGAGGAAGATGTGTATCTAAAACAAGCTATGATGAAAAATTGCCGTAAATCTGTGCTGCTTTGTGACAGTAAAAAGTTTGGTGTGATTTCTTACCGTACGGTTTGTAATTTTAATGAAATAGATTATTTGATTACAGATAAACGACCTGACGATGCTTGGATGTCTATGCTGGAAAAATATAAGGTACAGGTTATTTATGCTGACTGAATTAACCAAAGAGCAAAGTAGATAATCGATAAATTTTTACATTACCGAAAAGAGCACTGTGAATAAGTTTTGATGAATTGGAACCGGATTTCAATTTAATTACTAAACTTAAGAATTTATATAGTAGTGAGTTAGTATTATTCATATTTTGTAAAGTTGTATTGAATTACAAGAAAGTATTCCATAATGTACCAGAAATGACTATTGGTCTATTTTGATAGCAGCGTTTTTTGAAGGCTTGACCTAGGTTATTGGTTTGAATATTAATTAGATTGCATAGAATAATTAATAAATATGTGTTATACTAGCTATAAGAAAATTGCTTTCGTCAGTATAGTAAAGGAGGTAATCAGCTATGATGTATCCATATATGATTTTATCAGATGAAACAGAGATAGTGCATTCTCATATCCTAGAAGATAATGGGATTCAATGTGTGGAGGTGCATTTTGAACGACCTACAGAAGATGGTTTTGACGTTGCAAGGTGCTCTTTACCATCTTATACATGGATTAAGCGAGAAGGTTTTACAGATAAGGAAATTGAAAAATTTGACCAGTTCCTGCATAGTAATGCTCATTTGCTATATAAATATGCTGCTGCGGGGGGGATGCATATTGCCTAGTCTATTTCAGGTTGGAGGGTATAAGGTATTCTTCTGGTCAAATGAAAATGATGAGCCAATTCAATGAAAAAGTTTAAGTCATTAATAACCATAAAACAGGTGTAATATCTCGGTTTGGGATACTGCACCTGTTTAATATTGTACCAATCTTTTGATAAATAATTGAATTATGCCTCCACTTTTTTCATCCTTCCGGTGGCAAGGAAGAGTAAGAGGATACCAATTGCAAGAACCAGAACAAAATCCGTATATTCTGTAAAGGAATAACCAAATACACTTAAATTTAATCCCATTACATCTTGAACTATCTTTGGCATTTCTTGTGATCCAAGAAGGATTTTTTTAAACATATCCACACCATAGGTTACCGGATTTATTTTAACTAGAAATTCCATCCATGCAGGGCTTCCTGTTAAGGGAAAAATCGAGCCTGATAAAAAAATCATTGGTAAAATCAGCATGGTAAGTGCTGTGTGAAATCCTTGAGAGCTTTTTACAAAGGTTGCCACATAGAGACTCAGGGAGGATACTGTAAATGCTAATATAAGCATAGCGGGTATCAACTTTAATATCATGGTAAAGTTTAAGGAAATCCCGATTAATGGTGATAATACTAATATGATTAACCCTTGAATTACAGCTGCCGTACTGCCACCCAATACTTTTCCAAGGGAAATCGAGCCTCTTGGTATAGGTGATACCAACATTTCACGAAGATAACCAAACTCACGATCTTGAACTACCGTTAAAGCAGAAATAACCGCTGTACTAAATATAGTGATACCTACCACTCCTGGAAACATAAACTTGGTGAAATTAAATTCACTCAACGCATTGCCAATGCCGGCTCTTTCAGTCATGAATTTTATAGCCCCACCCATGCCACTGCCGAAAATGATGAGGAGTAAAATAGGAAGGGCTAAGTTTCCAATCAAACTTGCCTTGTCCCTAATAGATTTTATAACGTCTCTTTTCCATATTGATAAAATTGCTTCCATAATAACCTCGATTCCGGCGCTTTAGCGCCATTTTAATAATGACAGCGATTTGTGCTTCTGCACAAATTGCCGGTTGAAAAAAACTTGTTTTTTTCAATCTATTGCCTATCTATTTTCTTTTTTTTTTGAAGTCTCTACAAATTCCTTTTTTGCCTGAGTATCTTCACGGATTTCACGTCCGGTAAGATTTAAAAATACATCATTTAAAGTTGGTCTTCTTAAGTTTATACTGTTTATTGGAATTTCAAAGGATTTAACGAAGTCTACTAAGAATTCATTTCCCTTATCTACATGAAAGACGATAGTACCATCTTTAATTTTTGGCTCCTTATGATACCTTTCTTTAATAATTTCAACAGATTTAGTGTTATTCTCTGTAGACAATTCCATCAAATCACCACCTAAGCCATTCTTTAAACCTTCTGGTGTATCCATGGAAATGATTCTTCCATCATCGATAATAGCGATTCGATCGCAATGTTCCGCTTCATCCATATAGTGAGTGGTTAAAAATACCGTTATGCCAGCCTCTTCCTTTAATTTAAGTATATATTGCCAAATATGTTCTCTTGTTTGTGGATCAAGACCTACTGTAGGTTCATCAAGGAAGATTACTTTCGGATAATGAAGTAGTCCTCTGGCAATTTCAAGTCTCCTTTTCATGCCGCCAGAAAAGGTTTTTACTATTTTATCTTTCTTGTCAGTAAGGTCTACCATTTCAAGAACTTCGGATATTCTCTCTTCCCGTACATTCTTATCTACATGATATAATTGGCAATGAAGAATTAGATTCTCATAGGCGGTAAGTTTTTCATCTAAGGTATTTTCCTGAAAAATAATTCCAATACTTTGTCTAACTTGATCTTTCTCTTTGGCTATATCAAATCCATTTATCAATGCCAGCCCTGAACTAGGTTTTCTCATAGTAGAAAGCATGCTGATAGTAGTACATTTACCAGCACCATTGGGACCCAGGAAACCAAATATTTCACCTTTTTTTACATTAAAGGTTACATCCTTTACTGCTTCAAAGCTGCCATAACTTTTCTTTAATCCTTTTATTTCAATTATATTTTCCATATAGTATTCAACTCCTTTTAAAGTTTATAATTTTTCTCTAATCCTTATCATTTTGGATATTGTTATCATGTAATAATTTTTTTAGTGTTTCAAGACCGTTTAAAATAAGGTCAAGTTCTTCTTTAGAGGCTTTTTCCACCAAGCTGCTGAAATACTCATCAACATGAGATTGAATATGCTCTTCTATAAAGTTACTTTTCGTTGAGAGGGTGATATATACTATTCGCCTGTCCTCTGTACTCCGAATCCGTTCCACCAATTCATGCTTTTCTAATCGGTCAATAATTCCAGAAACAGTACTATTAGCCAGTTTCATTTCATGGCTTAGTTCAGATAACGTCATTTTTTTATTTTCATAAAGTATTTGTAATGCAGTAATCTGAGGAACTGTATATTCCATATGACGGAAGGTACAGCGCAAACGATTGTTTAGTTCATAGTTGATATCTTTAAGGAGAGAGTTAATCATTAAACCTTCCTTATGATTCATAGTTAGTCACCTCATTTAGGATAATAATATTTTGCAAAAATAATATTTCTTATGGAAACATTTCGTATACGAATTAATTTGTATTATATACCCCAATGAAAATGATATCAATTATCATTATTAACAAAAAATTATAATATTCTTGTTAGATTTGATGCAATTTTTAATTTATTCCTTAAGTTTGATAGGTTACAGGCTGAACTGTAACTTATTAACATATGTGCTGTAAATGGACGTGTTAATTTATGTTGATATTTATTACAATACTATTTATAATCAATGTACGAGGAGGATAATGATTACTATAGACTGGAGCGAAGAAATGAAACTAAACCTTGGAACTGAGAAGATATCAAAATTATTGTGGCAACTAAGCATTCCAGCTATTCTCGGAATGTTAAGCAGTGCTATTTTTAATATAGTAGATCGTATATATGTAGGTAAGCTAAGTTCATATGCATTAACAGCAGTTGGAATTACTATGCCTATACAAATTATTCAAATGGCATTTATATTGTTAATTGGTATTGGAACTTCTTCTTTAATATCCATTAAATTAGGGGAGGATAAGAAGGAAGAGGCTGAAGATATACTATATTTAGCTCTGAAATATATTATCTTATTTTTAATTGGTTTTGCTATTATATTTATGAGCTTTTTAAATTCTATTTTACACTTATTAGCTATTTCAACAGAAGTATTACCCTATGCCAAAGAATATATTGTTATCATCATAGTTGGTTCAATCATAGGAATTCCAGGTTATTGTTTAAATAATACACTTCGTTCTATTGGTCAAGCCAAAGTTTCTATGAAAATTATTGTGATAACATCAATTCTTAATATTATTTTAGATCCCTTATTTATCTTTGTACTAAAATTAGGAATTGCAGGGGCAGCCATTGCAACGGTCATATCCCAAACAACATTAACCATTTATGTGATTTATGTATTTGTTAAAAGAACGGATTTTATTATTCATCTTAAAATAAGAAAAGTTATAAATGAAGCCAATCTAATTAAAGAAAGCTTAAAGATGGGATTGCCTTCTTTTTACGTACAGATTTTAGCCGCAATAGTTAATTTTTATATAAATAATAGCTTGCTAAAGTATGGTACCGACCTGGATATTGCTGCTGTAACTATTATGTCAAGTATATACAGTTTCTATCATATGGTAATTGTGGGTATTGTTCAGGGAAATAACTCAATCTGCGGTTATAATTGGGGAGCAAAACAGTATGCCAGAGTTAGAAAATCGCTGGAATTGGCACTTTTCTATTCTTTTTTATTATCTTCTTTTCTGTACTTGGTGATTTTATTATATCCACAATTATTGGTAAACATGTTCACAAATGATCAGCTGTTAATACAATCAACTTCTGCTGGAATGAAATTTTATCTAAGTATGCTTCCACTTATTGGATTACAAACAATTAGCTCTCAATATTTTCAAGTTGTTGGGAAAGTTAGGCGTAGCAGTGTATTAGCATTTTTAAGATATGGAATTATTATCATTCCATCAATTTTAATATTAGCACCAAAACTTGGGGTTAAGGGAATCTATATAAGCAATGCATTATCAGATGGTATAGCATCAGCTATTGCTATTGTTTATATTTTGTTAGAAATTATAAAGTTAAAAAGACTGGAATGATAGAAATATTTTTCAATGGCTATGGAGAATAATAGTAACAATGAGGTTATGAGCAAGTAGCATAAGGGACTGTTGCAAAATAAAATGTTATTTAGAGCTAACCTTGTCATTCTGAGAGCAAATTCAGCTTGCTGAATTATGCTCGAAGAATCTCGCTTTAATAATGAGAATCTTGGCGATTTCAACTTCGTTG
The DNA here is from genome assembly GCA_937901695.1 of uncultured Anaerocolumna sp. GTDB lineage: Bacteria > Bacillota > Clostridia > Lachnospirales > Lachnospiraceae > Anaerocolumna. The sequence continues at coordinate 855 of CALDJN010000013.1, read as the reverse complement.
AATTTTTGTTCAAAATGACACGCTTTCGTAGCAATGACAGTTTTGCAACAGCCTCTTTGACAGGAAAGTAGGAATCTGAATGAATACAAAGCATTTAAAATATGTAATTGAAGTAGATAAGACGTGCTCTATTTCACAGGCGGCGGAAAACCTTTTTATGGGGCAGCCAACCTTAAGCAAAGTCATTAAAGAATTAGAAGATTCCCTAGGATATTCCATCTTCGAACGGACTTCCAGGGGAGTAACCCCAACACAAAAAGGCCAGGAATTCTTAATATATGCTAAGAATATTCTTCTGCAGGTAGAGAAAATCGAAGCACTGTCTGATTCTTCCAATAATGATACCCAAAACTTAGGTATAACAATACCCAGGGCGGGATATATAACAGATGCCATGATACGTTTTATGGCGGACCTGGATGAAAGCAGGGGAATCAACGTAAATGTTCAAGAAACTAATTCCATTCAGGTAATCAATAATATTACAGATGGGCCTTTTCACCTGGGAATTATCCGCTATCAGATAGAGTATGAAAATTACTTTTTTAACTACCTTATAGAAAAACAGCTATGTTACGAAACATTATGGGAGTTTGAACATCTGGCTCTTATGTCAGTTAATCATCCTTTGGCTCAGTGTGAAAAAATTGAGAATTCAGAGCTTAAAGAATATACAGAAATATCCTATGGGGATACTGCCATTCCTTACCTGGTGCAAAATAATAATAGTAAAATAAATAATAATACAAAAACTTCAAAACATATTTATATTTACGACTGGTGCAGCCAGTATGATATTTTAAGTACCATTCCTACGACCTATATGTGGGTTTCTCCCGTACCAGAGAAATGGTT
>CALDJN010000012.1 GCA_937901695.1 uncultured Anaerocolumna sp. | reverse complement strand
CTACAACCCACTGTTTAAGCCATTTTGTTTTCTCAAAAACCTAATAAAATCGTTGATTTAAAAGATTATTGATGTTAATAAAAATGGGCAATAAAAAAGACCATCTCTAGTCTATTGCCCTTCTAGTTTAATATAAGTAATCCTCTTCTTGTCTCAATACATTAATCATATTTTCCTTTTCGAGATTCTCATTCAAAATATTGGAAATCAATTCGCTTTGCCTTACTATGATTTTGTCCTTTTCGTCAATCAACTCCAACAATTCAGTACATATCCTAACGAGATTACTCATAATCCTCGCCAGTAATTAACTTATATTCCTCTGCCGATAACACCCCTAGCTGAACTAATCTTTTTAATTGGTCTTTAGTGCACCAATTTTTCTTATACCTATCATTCCATTTTTCAAAAGTAGTCATCTTACATCCCTCCTAACTGCAGTTCTAGCATCTGAATCTCTATATCACTAATCTGTACGCCCATGATGATTTCATTGATTTCTCTTTCTGAAATTGCAATGCCTTGCTGTTCATTTTCTTTTTTTAGTTGTAGTGTCATTAAAGGATGATTCACACCCTCTGGAAATACTCCATCCCCAACATAATCACTTAAAATAGAACTAAATCCATCTGGTATATTGAGTTGATTAACTTCTTCTAATCTATCTAACTGCTCTTGTGTAGCTACTACATCCACAAACTCAATTATTTCAGTATGTTCATGCTTTTGTTCAAAATCTAGCCACCAATCATGACCTTCGCTACCGACAAATTGTGTGATTTCCTCGCCGTTTTGTACATAACGAACCTTTTCGCTACACATATGCCACTTTCTGTTCTTGTACAATATCATAATCTTCACCTTCCTTTTCTAACTTACTGACATCAATCCTAAACACAGTCTTGTTGCCCTTCTTCACTAAATATAAAAAATCATGCTCTGAAATTAAGCCTTGTATAAAATTGTGACTATTTGCGTGCTCTGCATGACCTTTCCAACTATTCAATATTTGTTCAGCCTTCTCAACAGTCAACTTACCTTCTAGAATTAAATGAGGCATAGCTTTAATTTTACGTTTAATATTTTTCTTGCTATCATTTCTAAGTAGCCTATGAGTTACATATATCTTGTAGCCAATAGCATTTAAGCCTTGGGCCAATGGAAACGCCTTCGTTTTATCCTTATTTAGCTTTAAATGTAGTTTTTCTTCTACGAATTCTCTTACTAATTTCAATACTCTATCCGCTTCATCCTTGCTTTCGACAAAAATAAAGAAATCATCCATGTAACGAACGTAATATTTTAAACCTAGTTTTCTTTTACAGAATTGGTCTAGCTCATTCATGTAAATATTTGCACAGATTTGGCTTAAAGTATTTCCAAGAGGTAATCCTAGCAAGTCGATAATATCAGCACTATCAATTATTTTAAATAGTAGCCTTAAAGTCTTTTTGCACTTTATTTTCTTTGGCAATAGTATCTTTAAAACATCTCTATCAATAGAATAAAAGAACTTCTTAATATCGCCTTTTATAACATATGTTCCATCGCCATATTTCCATTTAGCTTTTCTCATCAAGTGCTGAATTCTATCAACACATTTATGAGTGCCTTTGTCATCTATACAAGCGTAGCTATCATATATAAATGTTGAATTATAAAGCTCCTTCAAGATATTATTTATAGCAAGTTGGACAATTTTATCTTTGTAAAATGGTGCATTTATTATTCTTTCCTTAGGTTCAAATACTGGGAATTCTTCATACCCATCGAACTGATATGTTTCGTCAATCAAACTTCGCCTTAATTCTCTAAGGTTATATGTTTCATCTAAAGCAAATTTCATTGCATTATTTTTATACTTGCCCTTACCTTTCAGACTTTGCTTATAGGCATCATATATATTTTCTTCATCTACAATTCTGTCAAATAAACCTTGTTGTAAATTTTTCGGCATCACTGGTGTTCCTTTCTAAAGTACTAAGCACTATGCCATTATTTATGTGTTTACACCTTTTACTAGTGAAGGAATTAAACTCTCTTGAATTGGTTTCAAGTTATGTTATTAAAACCGTAATCTTAATAATCTAAATATAAATACTTTTATTATCAGGACTGGGCGCCAACCGCAATAAGAATCCGTATTGGACGAAGTGTTGCTGTTCGAGTACGACACACCATTGTTACCACGGTAGAGACGGTTGACGCTTTGCAGTTTAATCCCTAATTATTATTTATTTTTTATTAATTGACCTCATGTATCCTGTTAGCATTTTGCTTATTTCTGTTAATTCTAAAGAGATTTCTTTATAAAATCCCTTGCTAATGTATTTACGATTCCTTGCTAATTTCATTAATGTTTTGATTTTCTGTAAATATCCTTCAGCTTCCTGAGAATAAGTTAATCGTTTTGACTTTACTTTGTCTGCACGAGCTACATAAGTCAGGTATTCCAAAAAGCAATTCTTAATATCTTGTGTTACAGCATATTTTTCTGATTTAGGAAAATTTATTAATGCTGGATAAATACGATTAAGCATATTTTCCATTCTAGTATAAATCTCTAAATTGCAATCAGACATATAATCACCTTCTTATAAACAACGCTTGCCCTCACCTTCGTTCGGGACTGCGCTTAAAAATAGAGTCTAGAGGTTAGAGTTCAGTAACTAATTCAAGGACTGGGCGCCAACCGCAATAAGAATCCGTA
>CALDJN010000011.1 GCA_937901695.1 uncultured Anaerocolumna sp. | reverse complement strand
GAGTATTTCAGTTAAAAGTAGAAATTGATGAACCGTTAAAAGAATATGCAAAACTATATGAACAACAAACTGGCGTTCATGTAGAAATTGAATCCCTTGGTGGCGGAGCCGATGTTCAAGGTGCTTTAAAGGGATATCTTCAAGCAGGTAATATGCCTGATATCTTTGTATTTGAAGGACCTGGTCATTATAAAGTATGGAAAGATTATATGGCAGACTTATCCGGCGAACCATGGGTAAAAGAAACCTCTTCTGCTTATGTTGGAGATGACGGTAAAGTATATGGTTTCCCATATGCTGTAGAAGGTTATGGTTTAGCTTATAACAAGAATTTATTAGATAAAGCAGGTATTAATCCAGCAGATTTAACAACTATTGATGCATACAAAGCAGCTTTTGAAAAATTAAATGGTATGAAAGAAGAACTTGGCATTGATTCCGTTGTATCCATGGGGGTAAGTGCCAGCGGTGGATTAACCTGGGTATCCGGAAATCATAACTTTGGAGTATATTTATCAACTGGACTTAAAAATGGTGACACAACTATTATTGATAAATTATTAGCTGGTGAAGTGGATTCAGCCAGATTAAAACAATATGCAGAATATGTTAAATTATTATTTGATTATTCTGACCAGAATATCTTATTAACAGGTAATTACGATCAACAAGTACAGGCATTCGTTGACCAAAAAGCAGTATTTGTTCACCAAGGAAACTGGATTGATCCAAGCCTTCCAGCAGATCCTGGATTTGAAATGGGCTTTGCACCTCATGCTTTTAGTAAAGAAGTAACCGATGGTGTTCAAGTTGGTGCTCCTTCCTGGTGGGCAGTTTACAAAGATGGTAATGTGAAAGCAGCTAAAGATTTCTTAAATGCATTTGCATTATCTGATGAAGGAAGAGATGCCAGAATTAATAAGATGTCCTTAATCTCCCCTTACACTTCTGATACTATGAAACCTAGCACTCCTTTATCCGCTAATATTCAATCCTGGGTAGCAGCTGGTAAAACATATAATTGGGAACAATTTAAGATGCCAGATGGTTTTGGTATGGATACATTAGGACCTATCTATGAATTACTTGCACAAGGTTCTATTAACGTAGATGAATTCGTACAGCTTGTAACTGATGCTGTTGCAGGAATCCCATCTAAATAGTAATACAAATTTACACGTGTATGACGATTATTTAATTAATTGATTCTTTAATTTTTTGATTACTCTATAAAGTTATTGTTTAAACCGTGAAGCTGTTGCATTGAATTGAACTGTTATTTTGTCATCTTGCAACAGCTTCCGCTTTAAACGGAGAGGAATGAGACTATGAATTATATCAAGAGAAAAACTGTGTCAATTCTGTTGACCGTTGTTGGTATTATTGTGACCATATTTGCTCTATGGATTAGTTTACAATATAGAACTCTGACCTCTGGATTCTTGGCTTCCCTAGTTTCCATACGAGGTGTTCTGATACTTGCAGGTATCGTGTTTACAATACTAGGTGTATATTTCTACCCAACTAAAAAACACAGAACTATAATTAATATATTATTTTTATTACCTTCTGTTCTTGCATTTTCTATGACAGTTTTAATTCCTTTTATATTAGGTGTGTTCTATTCTTTCACAGATTGGAATGGAATAACATTAAATAATTTCATTGGGTTTGAAAATTACAAGGATTTTTTTAAATCTCCTGAATACATACATTCTTTCATGGCTACTTTAATATTTACTATCCTGAATATGCTTTTAGTTAATATCATTGCATTGGGATTATCTTTGCTGGTAACCTCTAAGATTAAAGGACGTAATATTTATCGTGCCGGCTTCTTTATTCCTAACTTAATAGGCGGTATTGTACTTGGTTACATATGGCAGTTTATATTTAATTATGTTGTTACAAATATAGCTGTGACTCTTAATATTAAGGCACTGTCGCAATCCTTATTATCCTTGCCAAATCAGGCTATATTTGCAATTATTATAGTAAGTACCTGGCAGTATGCAGGATATATTATGATGATATATGTAACTGCTATTCAAGGTGTACCAACTTCTGTTGTTGAGGCTGCAAAAATGGATGGTGCCAACGGTTTAAAACGCATTACTAAGATTGTTGTTCCACTAATCGCCAACTCCTTTACTATATGTATCTTCTTAACATTAGTTAATTCTTTTAAACAGTTTGACCTTAATTATGCAATTACTAACGGCGGACCTAGTAAATTATTTATGGGTAAAGCCATTTACTCAACGGAGCTTCTTGCTTTAAATATTTATAAAACTGCGTTTACTCGTAATAATATGGCAATTGCACAGGCGAAAGCAGTTGTTTTCTTTATTCTCCTTGCTATTGTTTCCTTATTGCAGGTTTATTTCAGCAAAAAGAAGGAGGTTGAGATGTAATGACATTAAAAAAAATACGTGGTCTTATTCTTGAACTAGTTGGCATATTATTATTCTTACTCTTTTTAGCACCATTTTTTATCGTTGTAATTAACTCTTCCAAAACAAATGGTGATATAATTCGGGACCCACTAAGCTTTCCACTTAATTGGTCACTGTTATTGGAACATATTAAAGCTGTTATCAATAGTCCAAATATGAATTACTGGCGTTCCTTTTTGGATTCCGCTATTATAACCATTCTATCCTTAACGGCTATTGTAATATTTTCTTCTATGGCAGCTTGGGTATTGGTTCGAAATCATAAAAAATGGTCTACGGTCATTTTTATGATATTTGTTGCAGCTATGGTTATTCCTTTCCAGGTAGTTATGCTTCCCCTGCTCTCCTGGTTTCGTAAGCTTTCTGATATTAGTGGAATAGCCTTCTTATCCAGCTACACTGGAATTGTATTTGCCTATGTCGGATTTGGTTCTTCCATGACCATCTTCATCCTACATGGATTTATAAAGAATATTCCTTATGAGTTAGAAGAA
>CALDJN010000010.1 GCA_937901695.1 uncultured Anaerocolumna sp. | reverse complement strand
CCTCTTTCCCTACACGACGCTCTTCCGATCTGCAATTAAAAGATTGTCCTGCTAATATGATTGGACATATTCCTTTTGATTATAAAAAAATGAATTGGCAGTCAAAAAATAATCCAAAACGGTGTATGTGCGATATTCCAAAGTTTCAGATGTGTGAGTTAGTACAGACGGAAGAAACCATTGGGGAAATTACAAGGCAGATGGAAGAATTGTCCGGAATACCCCAGGGGCTTCCACTTATTGCAACTGGTTCCGATAAAGGTTGTGAAACCTTAGGCTTGTCGGTAATTAGTGAAGATAAAGCAGCACTGTCATTTGGGACAACTGCAACGGTTCAGTTTGCTACAAAGAAATATTTTGAACCAAAGCGTTTCCTTCCAGCATATCCTGGAGTACCCCGTGGGGTATTCAATCCAGAGATTGAGATATTTCGTGGCTACTGGTTAATTTCCTGGTTTAAACGTGAATTTGCCATGAAAGAGTGTGTTGAAGCTAAGGAGCGGGGCTGTGATCCAGAGTTGATTCTAAATGAGCGGCTAAGAGAAGTACCGGCAGGCTGCGAAGGTTTAATCTTACAGCCTTTCTGGACACCAGGAGTTGTTACACCCAATGCCAAAGGGGCAATTATTGGATTTTCAGATGTACATACAAGAATTTATCTTTATCGAGCAATTATAGAAGGAATTGGCTTTGCTCTAATGGATGGAATGTATAGTATGGAGCAACGTTCTGGGCAAAAGATTAAGGAAATATATGTTGCAGGAGGTGGCTCTCAAAGCGATGAAATCTGCCAGATTACTGCAAATATGTTTGGACTTCCGGTCATACGTATCCAAACCCATGAAGCCTCTGGTCTGGGGTCTTCCATAGCAGGATTTGTAGCAATGGGCGAGTTTAAAAGCTATGAGGAGGCAATCTCACATATGGTACATGTAAAGGATACATTTCAGCCGGACATGGAAGAGCATAAAATCTATGAAAAACTTTATCAGCATGTATATAAACAAATCTATCCAAGATTATTACCACTCTATATTAAAATAAAACATTTGACAAGGAGAGAAGAGGTATGAGTAAACCATATACAGGATTTGAACCTAAGTGGGTTAAAGAAGCGGCACCAAAAAACAGTTATCGTTCCATCTTTCGCTGGGGGGACCCTGATTTTGTGAAATATCCGAAAGAATCATTGTATAAGATGATGAAGGAAAAGTTTGATATGAAGGATGAAGATTTCAAACAATACACCGGCGATATTGGAATGAAGCCAGTGAAATTAAATATTCCATGCCGTTTAGATAAGACACATATCAAGGCTCTAAAAGATATAATTGGAAGCGAATTTGTAACAACGGAGGATTATCCACGTCTTGCTGTTGCTTATGGAAAGACTGGTTATGATGCGTTACGGCTTCGTGACAGACGAGTTGATTGTGTACCAGATGTTGTTGTTTATCCAGATACAACCAAACAGATTGAACAGATTGTTGCGTATAGTACCAAACATAATATACCTCTTTATGTGTATGGTGGCGGCAGTAGTGTTACAAGAGGCGTAGAACCAATTAAAGGTGGTATCTCACTGGATATGAGATTAAGGTATAACAAAGTACTTTCCTTTAACGAAATTGATCAAACCATTACCGTTCAAACAGGAATGTCGGGACCACAATTAGAAGAGGCACTAAATCAAGCTCCTAAGTTATTCGGTGCTAAGAGGGCATATACCTGTGGACATTTTCCACAGTCCTTTGAATACAGTAGTGTGGGTGGATGGGTTGTAACAAGGGGAGCTGGACAAAACAGTACTTATTATGGCTGTATCACTGATATTGTAATGGGACAAAAATATGCTACTCCAATTGGAACAATCCAGACAAGTCCTTATCCAAGAGAAGCAACTGGACCAAATATAAACCAGATTATGATGGGTGGAGAGGGCACTTTTGGTGTTTTGACAGAAGTAACATTGAAAGTTTTTCGCTATATGCCTGAAAATAGAAAAAGATTTTCTTATATCTTTAAGAACTGGGAAATAGCACAGGAGGCAGCTAGAGAAATGATGCAGTGTGAGGCAGGATTTTCTTCTGTATTTCGATTATCCGATCCGGAAGAAACTAATTTAATGCTTCGCTTATACAATGTAGATGATACTCCTTTACATAAAATCTTTGATATTCGAGGATATAAAGATATGGAACGCTGCCTATTTTTAGGATTTACTGATGGTGGAAAAGGATTTTCTAAAAATGTGGCTAAGAATATTAAAAGAATTGCAAAACAATATGGCGGCATGAGTTTAACCTCATATGTAACCAAGAGTTGGGAAAAGGGCAGATTTAATGATCCATACCTTAGAGATACTTTAATGGATTTTGGCATTACAACGGATACATTAGAATGTACTGTGAACTGGTCCAATATGGCACAGGTACATAGGGATGTCAGAGAAGTCTGCCACAGACTTCCGAACACTATTGTAACAACTCATATGTCACATTGCTATCCACAGGGAGCAAACCTTTATTTTATATTTATTACCAGGTTAAGCGATGCTGAAAAGTTTAAAGCATATCACAGCACTATCCTTGATGCTATTCAGAAGTCTGGTGCAAGTATGAGCCATCATCACGGAATCGGTAAAATGTTTGCACCTTGGTTAGAAGGTCAGCTTGGCAGAAAAGAATATGGAATATTTAAGGTACTTAAGGATTATTTTGATCCTGGTTACAATATGAATCCAGGCGGAACACTTGGATTAGATTTAAAGGAAGAAGAAAAAAGATTTTTAAAACCGGATATTCAATAATGTTTAAGTTATTAAACAGTTTTAGAAATCATTCTTGCATTCTTAGATATATTCTGATAAAGTTTCCTTATAAAATAATTTATTAAAACAAAGGAGACTACAAGATGAAGGTTATTATGTATGGTACCGGTATATGTCCAAATTGTGTTGAAGCAAAAGAAAAGTTAACAGCTTATTCTGATATAGAGCTAGACTATAGAAATATTACAGAAACTACTGCTATATTAAAGGAATTTTTAGCTTACAGAGATCATGAACCAATGTTTGCTCCTATTATTGAAGCAGGTAGAGTTGGAATACCATTCTTTATTCTTGAAGATGGCAGCAAAACATTTCAAATCTCTGATTTTGTTGATAAAGATAAATTAAATATACAGAATCCAATTCATGCCTGCTCTATTGACGGAAAAGGTCAGTGTTAATTTTTGAATAATATTTTGTTAGACTAATTGCCATTCTGACTTGAATAGTGAAATCTCTATCTTTTAATATGAGAATCTTCTGCTTTCAGGTACAGAATGGCTTTTTTTGTGTTTTAGAAATATATGCATGTATGCAAATACCTTTTGTTTCCAAACTTTAAATTATAAAAATATTACTAATAAAAAAGTAAAAATGATATAATATTATGTAATCTAATTTTATAAAAAAGTACTATAATATATGTAAATAAATTAGAAAGCACTATAATATATGTAAGTAAGTTAGAAAGCACTATAATATATGTAAATAAATTATAAAGGAAAGCTGGCGTTTATTATGAAAGAATATGATGCTTCCACTGCATTATGGAATAGTGTATATTCTGAATGCAAACTAGAAGATTTAACTGGAGAAAGGCTGGAAGTGGAGCCTACATTTGATGCATGTCTTAAAATATTCGCACAGAATTCAAAACGAGTATTAGACTATGGCTGTGGTACTGGCGATATATTATTCCAATGTGCAGGTTTTGGTTATCTAAACTACGGAATGGGTATTGATAAATCTGAGGTAGGAATTGAGTATTGCAAGAAAATGGCTAATCTAAATCATTATAGGCAGCTTGATTTTTTAATTGGAGATATTTCATATTTTGACCAAATGGAAGATGGCTGTTTTGATGGTATCATTGTCTCTAATGTCTTAGATATAGTTCCAAAAGATGTTGAAAATAATATTTTAAAGGAACTTACACGATTATTAAGGGAAGATGGTCTTATGCTTATAAAATTAAATCCTGATATAACGGATGAAGAAATAAAAGAATATGGATTAAAGCGGTTTCAGAATGATTTATATGAGGAAGATGGGGTATTACGCTTAAGAAGGCAAAGTACATATAAATGGCGGCAAGAATTTGAAAAGAATTTTATCATCGAAAGATATCTGGAATTTCCATATCCTTGGCAGGAAGGGATGAATCGTTTATTCTTACTAAAGAAGAAAACAGATAATAATAGTATGGATATGAATGAAAAATAATGTAATAAACTAAGGTATTAAAACGTCAAAAGCGAGGCTATTATGATAGAAATATTATATGAAGATAAGGATTTAATTGTATGTGTAAAGCCAATAGGAGTACTTTCCCAACCAGGAATGGAAGAAGGGGAGGATATGATTACTTTGCTTACCAAGCATTTGGAAGAAAACAAGGAGAAGCCGTACATTGGTTTAGTTCATCGATTGGATAGAAATGTAGGTGGTGTTATGGTATTCTCCAAGAAACAAGCAGTTACTTCAAAGTTATCCCAGGCAATCCAAGAGAGAAATTTCACTAAAGAATATATGGCAGTGGTTCATAATAAGCCAGAAGAAGCAACTGGGATTTATAAAGATTTATTATTTAAAGACTCCTCAAAGAATAAGTCCTTTGTTGTAAAGAGAGTTCGTAAAGGAGTAAAAGAAGCTTCTTTAGAGTATACTGTTTTAGACAGCATACATGGAGAAAAGAGCGAACTTACCTTAGTTCGTATTAAATTGCATACTGGAAGAACCCATCAGATACGGGTTCAATTTTCTTCTAGAAAAATGCCTCTATTAGGTGATGGTAAATATGGCAGTAAGGATAATAGATGCGAAATAGCCTTATGGTCTTATCGATTGGCTTTTCGTCATCCTATGCTAAACAAAGAAATTGATTTTAAGAAGATGCCTCCAAGTATTTACCCGTGGAACTTATTTGAGAAATAATTAGATTTGTACATCTTATGAGGCGGAGCAATCTGAACCCACGAAGGTAAGGCAAGCAGAAGTGAGATGGAATGCCGCAGGCTGAACTGTAATATAATTATTGAACCCAAAAAGATAATTATAGGGGATAAACCAATGACCAATATAGTAAAACGTGGATATAATTCGAAAGATGAAATAGAATTCGGTAACAAGTGGAAGGATAAATTAAGCCAGGCAGGGGAAGAATTATTCTTTTTGTTAAACCGAGGGTATAAATTAAATCCAGCTTCCAACTTGATTGGAAATCATTATATGTTATCTGAACGTCAACGATTGGCTCTGGCTAGAATAGTTTCCTCAAAGGAGCAGTTAGAACTTCGTAAAGAGAAAGAATTATCTCCGAAAGAGCTGCCTAAAAGGCTAGTAGTAGATGGGTTTAATACTATTATTAGTTTGGAAGTGGCATTGTCCGGGTCATTAGTTATTAAAGGAATGGATGGCACCATACGGGATTTGGCGGGACTTCGGGGAAATTATCGGATCATTGATAAAACGAATCAGGCAGTTCAGCTCATATTTCAAGCGTTAGAGAAATTAAACATATCGGAAGTGGTCTTTTATTTGGATAAGCCGGTTTCT
>CALDJN010000009.1 GCA_937901695.1 uncultured Anaerocolumna sp. | reverse complement strand
CCTTTTTCACTGCGCTGTTCCAGAATTGATAATACCCGGTCAGTTCTTTCTCCATTTGTTCCGGCTGCATTTTTGTTTCCTGAACACAGAATATATCTGCATCTATACCAGTAAAAAAATCTTCAAACCCTTTTGTAAAACAAGCACGCAATCCATTCACATTCCACGAGATCAGTTTCATATTATGTACCTTCCTTTCTTACTTTGCCTGTTATTATTAAAGATGTCCTTATTATATAATAGGAATTCATAATTTACAAATTGTTTGAATATAGGCAAGAAGGAAATATAATTTTACACAAAGAGAAAGCCCCTACCCAGCAGCTCTTCTGTCTGCCAAACAAGGACTTTTTAGTGCGCCTCCAGGGGTTCGAACCCTGGACACCCTGATTAAGAGTCAGGTGCTCTACCAACTGAGCTAGAAGCGCATATTTTTTGAACGCAAAAATTATTATAAACGATGTTGAATCAAAATGCAAGTCTTTTTTTAATTTTTTTTATATTTGCAATATGCTTTACAATATAATCCAGTTTATTTATACTACATTTGCATACTTTCGCCTATTTATTTACAAAGTTGCTAGGAATAAAAACCAATAAGCTTATATGATACCAAGAAAAAATACAGCATTAAAAATATAGTATTATAATAAGGAAACAACACCTTTACTTTTATATAATTATTAGAAATATATTCCGCAAATTATCTAAATTTAAGAGGTCATACCTTTGTTTATACATGCAATGTATCAAATAATATAAATCGTGTTAAAACAGAAAATTCCGCTGCTCTTTTCAGCCATTTGATACAGATTGGAAAATAACAAAGATATGACCTCTTGAATGAATAACATAACTAAGCAATATTACTTTAGTTTCTCTAACCTTTCAGTAATTTGAGCCTTAGGTATAACTCCAACTACCGTATCCAGTACCTGGCCATTCTTAATGAATAATAAGGTTGGAATAGTCATAACTCTATACTTTTCAGCAGTCCTAGGTGACTCATCAACATTAAGCTTACCAACCTTAACTACACCATTATACTCTTCTGCAACTACTTCAATAGTTGGTGCAAGCATTTTACATGGTCCACACCAATCTGCATAAAAATCTACCAACACCAGTTGATTTGATTTAAGTACTTCTGCTTCAAAATTATCGTCTGTAAATTTAAACTCCATAATATTTCCTCCTTCTGTATATACAGATGCTTATATTTATATTTCCACATCTGTTCTAGATTATACCTTTTAATTTTTTACCATTTGTGTTTATGAGAATCACAATTACACTTTTTATCGCATTTGCATCCTTTATTCAGAAGTGCTTCTACTTCATCCCAGGAACGTTTAATACACAAAGCCTGCTTATTTAGCTCACAATTACAACTTAAAGCTTTAGAAATCTTATATTTTATGGATTTTTTCATATGAGAACGGAATTCACCTAATTTCATACTATTCTTATCATAACTTATTAAATTATACAAATGAATAGTACTATTAATTATATTATCTGTTATTTTTCCTTTTCCCGATAAGCTGCCATTTTAAATATTGGATTTCCCATAGAGGAAAACTTTTCTTCATATTCCGTCATCACATTGCCTTCTGCATATTGGCTATGATGCAAATCATAGGTTTTATATAGAAGCTTCCAGTCTGCAAGTTCCACCTGTTCCAAAGAAAATTCAAACAAATCTTTATTATCTGTTTTAAATATAACATATCCCTCCGGTACTAAAAATTTATCATACCTGGCTAAAAATTCTTTTGAGGTCAGCCTTCTCTTAGCATGTCTGTCTTTTGGCCAAGGATCTGAAAAATTCAAATACACTCGGTCGATTTCATTTTCTGCGAATATATCATTAATATATTCTGCTTCAAATCGGATATAAAACAAATTTTGAATATCTACCTCTTGCCTTTTTTGGGTTGCTCGAATTAATACACTGGAGTACTTTTCAATACCAATATAATTAATATTCGGGTTCTGGGTTGCCAGTTGGGTTAAAAATTTACCTTTTCCCATTCCTATCTCTATATGAATAGGATTATGATTTCCAAAGAACTCATTCCATTTACCTTTTAAGCTTTCTGGTTCTTGAATTACAAATTCATTGGAAGCAATGCTTTCCTGGGAGCCTTTTACATTTCGCAATCTCATAAAACTTTTCTCCTGTAATCTTCCTGTTTAGCAAAAAACTTTATGCTCAATTCCATTATAACATAGACCAACCTAATGGCAAGCTGTTTTTAAGCCATTAGTAAATGGATAGAATGGGGGGAATACAATGGTATAACCATGCTATACATTGTGACTTAATAATAATCTTAGAATGTGTAAATATTATTTTAATATATTTTAGAATTTATTGTTTTTTTATGTAATTATGCACAATTTATTTAAAAATTCAAATCAAATTTATTCATATTCACAGTAGTAAAATAAAAAATTTGGAGTATTATATATTCTGTCACTTAAAAGGTATTTTAGTGAAAAAATATAGGAGGTTAAGGGATGGAAAATATGATTAATCTTCTATCAGAAATAGAAGAAAAAGCCAAAGAAATCATGAAGCGGGCTAATGAAGAAAAACAGAATCTTTACAAGAAACTAGAAGAAGATATGAAACAGTTAGATAATTCTATAGCTGAGGATAAATCGAAGAAAATACATGCTTTACAAACACAAATTAACAATGAATTGACAGAGGAACGGCAGGCCTTAATCAATGATTGTAATAAACAGCTAAAACAAATAGAATTTCAATATGAACATAATCATGATGCTCTTGTTGATAAAGTATTCTTAAGTTTAATACAGTCATAAGGAGGTTTCCTATGAATCGTTTATTTGACTATAGTGGAATTATTACAAAAGTTAAAGCTATGAAATCTCATTTTATAAGCAGAGACGATTTTGAAAAAATTGCTAACCTGGAATCCATCTCAGATTTTATTACATACTTAAAAAATCATGAAGGATATCATAATACATTTAAAGATATTGATGAACACCATTTGCATCGTGGTCAAATAGAAAGCGTCTTTATTAACGCTTTATATCTGGATTATTCCAGCATTTATAGCTTCGCTAATATGGAACAGAGAGACTCCTTGGATTTAATCTTCTTTCGATATGAAGTAAATGTTTTAAAAAATTGTATACAGCTAGTTTACAACAAAGATAGCAATAAGTATGACTTAGCAACCTTTCATACTTTTTTCCAAAATCATTCAAAAATCAATGTCAATGCCTTAGCTGCCTCCCAAAACATGGAGGAATATGTGAATAATCTAAAAGGGACCGAATATTACTCTTTATTTAATCATCTGGAAAATAAAGATAATGTAACCTCTTTTGATTATGAGATGCAGCTGGATATTTATTATTTTAAGAAAATGTGGAAGCTAAAAGATAAGAAATTAAAAGGTGATAATTTAAAATCTTTTACACATAGACTTGGTTCTGAAATAGATATCCTTAATATTATGTGGTTATATCGTTCCAAAAGGTTTTTTAATATTCATTCCAATGATTCTTACTCTTATGTAATACCAATTCACTATAAACTAAGAAAAGAACAATTGATGAAATTAGTAGAGGCATCAACCATAGAGGAATTCATAACTATCTTAAATGCTACTTATTATAAAAATATTAGTGCTACCTTAATGGATGGTACTATGGAAATTTATTTTCAAAAAATAATGATGGATATAGCAGAGAATAATGCAGCCCATTACTCTTCCTCCATGGCTCCTGTCTATGCCTATCTTTTTGAGAAACAACTTGAAATAAAGCGTCTTACAACTGCCGTTGAGTGTATCAGATATAAATTGGATCCAGAAGATACACTTAGATATGTGTTGCAATAAATAAAATGGAGGTGTAAACAGTGATTGAAAAAATGAAGTTTATAAGCATTACCGGTCCGAAAAATGAATTTGACCGGGTGGTAAATCTATATCTGAATAAATATGAAATACACCTTGAAAATGCTTTAACGGAATTAAGTTCTGTAAGAAACTTAAAACCATTCGTAGAAATCAATCCTTATAAAGATCTTTTAAGTAAGTCAGAGGAACTTATAAAAAAAATTGAAACGACGGAACCTACTACGAAAAAGGATATGTCCATAGAAGAAGCTACTTCTTATATTAGTTCTGTTCTTTCAGAAGTGGAAGAGTTAAATTCCAAAAAGAAAGAGTTAAAGGCTGAAAGAAGCCATTTATATGAATTAATTAAGCAAATAGAACCATTCCGGCACTTAGATTATGATGTGAATAAAATTTTGGAATTTAAATTTATAAAGTTCCGTTTTGGTAGAATCTCTCACGAATATTACAGTAAGTTCTCAAAACATGTTTATGATAATTTAACTACCTTATTTATTGAATGTGACAGAGATTCTCAATATGTTTGGGGTGTATACTTCGTTCCAGAAGGTGAATCTGCTAAGGTAGATGCCATTTTTTCCTCTTTACATTTTGAAAAAATGTATTTACCAAATGAGTATCCAGGAACTCCTGAGGAAGCTTATAATGCCATAATAGCAAAACAAAAGCAGGTTTCAGATCAAATTAATAACATACGTATACAAATTAAAAATCAAATAGAAAATGA
>CALDJN010000008.1 GCA_937901695.1 uncultured Anaerocolumna sp. | reverse complement strand
GAGGAGCATCTTTTAATAGCTGTTCCAAAAGAATATCCAATAAACGGCAAGCTCATTGACTATCAATTATCCTTGGAGCAAATTCTTTCGAAGGATTATCTTGCTGCGTCCATACCTATCGTTCCTTTGGAGAATTTTAAAGATTATCCATTTATCTTTCTAAAGCCTAATAACGATACAATGAAAAGAGGTATAAAACTATGTAAGCTAAATAATTTCTCACCCAGAGTATTATTTGAGCTGGATCAGCAGGCAACTGCTTATAATATTGCTTGTTCCGGAATGGGAATATGTTTTGTAAGTGATACTTTGGTATCCAAATCATCTTATAGTCCTAATGTTGTTTATTACAAGTTAAATGTAGAGGAAAGTAAACGGAATATTAGTTTTTATAGTAAGAGGAATAAATATATTACATATGCTATGGGGGAGTTTTTAAAGATAATATCTTAAGCATTCTATGCTGCTATTGTTGATATAATAGCCTGCTCTAAGACAAATCTGCCATACTATATTCCCTAGCTTCACAGATTGTGTATAGAACTTCCAGCACATCCGCCATCTCTTCAATATTTTTATCTTTCTGATGTTCCCGAACTTTTTCATTCAGCTTCCTATCCAGTTCGGAAAAATCGGGATTGAAAAACATGAAGTGACTTCACTTATTTAAGATATCTTTCATATCTTTAAATAATATGATTTTTCGAACAATGGCATCCTTATTGTCATTTTTCCAGTATCCATTACTTGGTTCTTCGCTCCACTCTTGAAGTATTTGAATCTGGTTAATATTTGGGCAAAACCATCTAAAAAATGCCACTGAATACTTGAATTTATGTTTCCTAAGCAAGTTAGCGTTTATTTTAGATATAGGGAATTCTCCGTTCTGATGTGCACGATATGCATTTTTACTCATTCTATTTCCAATATATCCGGAATTCTTATCTTTCATAAATTAGTCCCTTTCCCATTTCAATGGGGAAACCTTACATCCAACCATTGCGCTATAGTGTTACCTGTTAATTCGTATACTCCTATATCTTATTTCAGTCATCTTATGCTTTTGATTATATAGTACAGACATTTAGATTGTCAATTTCAAACTAGTAAAAATATCCAATTTACAATAATCTCGTTTACAATCAAAAGTTCTAAAAAAATAACCCTTTCAAGCCATTTTGTGGTATCCTATAAGTCCCTACACTATAAAGGAAAAACAATTATGGTTCTTTGTTCATGATAAAGAACTTTGTGATAACTTTGATACATTCAAAAAGATTGAGAAAAACAAAAATGAAGGCTTCATCGAACAATCACAATAAGAAATTAGTATACAAGAAATCTCCTTATCTTTTAGTATAAGGAGTTTTTTGATTTCTATTTTTCTAATGTATATTTTATTCTTTCAGCAATTATTCTTGCTAATTCAATCGGGACTGCATTACCAATCATTTTATAACCTGTGTCTACACTTGAATATACAAATTCAAAATCGTCTGGAAAACCTTGAACTCTTGCACATTCTCTTACTGTGAGTCTTCTATATAAGTGTTCTTTTCCTTCTACAAAACGGCAATCATTTTTACCAAATTTAATCATTGGTGGTGCTTGGGGGTGTAATTGACATTGTCTACCACTCGCTTGTACTGTGAAAGCTTGTTCGTCCCATTGGCGAACTCTATTTCTACTCATAAAAATAGTAGAATACGCTCCAGTAAAATACTCATGATTTGGTATGATTACATTTTCATTCGCTTTATTTTTATCTAATGCAGGAATTGCTGTATCTTTCAAGTCCCAAATAATATCTTTTAATGTTAATTTATCACTCTTATTTGGTGTTGTTGGCTTTGGAAATACAAAATTAATTTTTAAATCTTTCCTAAATCCAATGTAAAATACCCTTTTTCTATCTTGAGCTACACCATAATCAGCTGCATTCACAAGATTTAAAGTTACATCATAGCCACTGTTTTCAAACATTTCAATTATATTTTTAACTGCTTCTGAATGTCTATTAGAGAGCATTCCTGAAACATTTTCAGCTAGAAAAAATTTAGGTTGCTTATACCTTAATATTCTTATATAGTCATAAAATAATTGTCCTCTAGCATCCTCTATCCCTTTTAGCGAACCTGCTTCTGACCAACTTTGACATGGAGGACCACCAATAATTCCATCAATATCATTTGGAAAATCTTCTTCCTTTATCTGTCGAATATCCCCTTCTATTAATGGTGCAGTATGATTTTTTTTATATGTATCCCATATAGTTTTATCAAATTCATTAGCCATTGCTATTGTGAACCCTGCCTTTTCAAAGCCTAAATCTAGACCACCTGCTCCCGAAAACAAAGAAATTAAGTTCATTTAAAGTCTCTCCTATTTTGTTAATTTTATTAATTTTGCATTCCTAAGTTGAGCTGGATTATCTGGATTCTTTACTTTAATATCAATAACCTCTAAATTGTCTACAACTCCAACTAAAGACATTAATTCATTAGTGTTATCAAATTCATTCCATTTACTTTCATTTATTATACTCATAAAATTAAAATCTTTAGTAAAATCTCTTTTATAAGCATAATCAAATACTTTAAATGGGTTTTCTATACCCCACATCCCACGTACTCGCATATATGTAATACCTAATGGGTCAACTTTATTGATATGACCTAGCTCTTTTGTTTCTGTAAAATCAATTCCACCAATTGAATGAATTCCATCTTTAATCTTCGTTTTAAGTCCTGCATAAGTGCTTTCAATAGCACAATAATCTAACCCATAGACAAAACTTAAATTTTTTAGTTTTTTTCCATCCACAATTCCGACAATATAAATCATATCTTTTTCGTTCCAAACTTCTGCGTTTTTACATGCGTCTGAAATCATAGTGCTGCTTGAAAATAGTTTTTGTTTTGGATATGATGAATTCAAGGCTAAAGCGGCATTTTTACTTTCTATTTTTTTTACTTCAATAGCATCTCCGCCCTTGAGCATAGCGTCCGGTGGATTACTGTTATTCCCTAAATATGAAAAAACCCGTTGCAATTCTTCTAATCTTTTGCTTTCATCTGTAAAGTTAAAAGTATTAGCAAATAGATCTTTTACATACTCCTCTAGAGCATCTCCCATATTATTAGCCCTATTTTTTGATTTGTATGTTTCTTGTAATTCCGTAACTGGGTTATTAATTAAATTTATAATTGCATTTATTATATTCATTGTATTACTCCTCTCATTAAGTATTTGTCACTAATTATAACATAATTTTCTCTTATATTCTATTTGAAAATTATCTTCTATTACTATTAGTCATGTACAAATAATAACATCAATGAAAAAGAGGGTTTAACCCTCTTTTTTCATATTTTCTAAACAGTTTTAATTTCTCTATTTTCGCTTGATATAATTTTATTTTTTTTGGAGGGTCTTTTCTCAAGAATCGTACCCCATTTACATAAGATTTTGTACCCCAATCTTAAAATAAATTGCACTAAATTGTAACAAGTTATAAGAATCGTTTTTCTTCTAAATCGCTACAAATCTCTTAAAATCTATACTTTTCGAGGTATTCTCTAAAGTTCATACGGAGTCACCTGATAAACGTAGTAGTTCAACCAGTTAGTGTACAACGCATTAGCATGTGCCCTCCATACCATGTAAGGTATTTCGCCATCTTTATCTTCAGGATAATAATTCTTAGGAAGCTGAATATCTAATCCTTTTTTCTTATCCCTCTTATATTCTTTATCCAAAGTAACACGGTCATATTCTGGATGACCAGTAACAAATATCTGTCTCCCCTCATCTGCTATTGCAATGAAAACTCCTGCTTCATCAGATTCTGCCAATATGGTCAGGCTTGGATTATTCATGATAGCATCTCTAGAGACTGTGGTATATCTGGAATGAGGTGCATAAAATACATCATCAAAGCCTCTCACTAATGGTACTTTTCTATTAAGTACCTTATGTTTAAATACACCAAACATTTTTCTATCCAACGGCAGCTTTGGAATACCAAAATGATAATATAGCCCAGCCTGTGCGCCCCAGCATATGTGTAAAGTAGAGGTTACATTTTTCTTAGACCATTCCATAATCTTAGTTAACTCATCCCAATAGTCAACTTCTTCAAATTCCATTTGCTCTACCGGAGCACCTGTTATAATCAAACCATCGAATTTTATATTCTTTACATCATCATAACATAAATAAAACTGTTCCAAATGACTTGCAGCTGTATTCTTGCCTACATAAGAACTTGTAGTTAAAAATGTAATATCTATCTGCAGTGGTGTATTGGATAAACTTCTAAGTAGCTGAACTTCTGTGTCTTCTTTTAAAGGCATCAGATTTAATATTGCAATTCTAAGAGGACGAATATCCTGGGTTAAGGCTCTTGTCTCATCCATTATGAATATATTCTCATCCTCTAGTATTTTTTTTGCAGGCAGATTGCTTTGTACTTTAATCGGCATTTAATCACCATCTTTACTATTGTGTTTTTATTATTCCAGCATGTTTCTTATTATTTCAGCATATTTTTGATTATCTCAACAGGTTTTTAATTATCTCAACATGTTTTTTACTACCCTAACATGCTTTTTATTATTCTAACATGTTTTGCAATACAATTCCATAATATCTATACATAAATTTTATCGTTTAAGTCACTGTACTCACTTAAACGAATCATTTTTTAACTTGACTATCCTTTACCCCATTGTTTTCTGTTCCTTCCAGTTCATAAACAATAGCCGGTATTCCTTTGCTAATATTTTCAAACATTATCTTAGCATTCGCTGGCGGCATATTAATGCATCCGTGAGATCCATTATTAACATAGATATCCTTACCGAATTCATTTCTCCAAGGGGCATCGTGAAAACCTATATTTCCATTAAACGGCATCCAGTACTTTACTGGCGTTGAATAATTTTCTCCTTTTAAAGTAGCATTATTTTCCTTGTATGTAATAGGATAAGTACCTGTAGGAGTCCCATAATTCCTGCTTAGATTTCCCGATACAAAATCAGATTCTAAAACCAGTTTACCTTCCTTGTAGAAAAATAAATGTTGAGCAGTTAAATTTACCTCTACATAAGTATTTCCTATATCATCTTTTCCATATTTCATTGCAGTCTGAAAATATGCTGGCTCTTTTACTAATTGTTTACCTTCAAGTAATAGTTCTGTTAGCTCTGATACTTCCTTACCTCTATTTAACCACCAGCCATAATCACCGCCACGAACTTCTATTACATCACCATAGGAAGTCTTAAAAGTTCGGGTTTTACCAAATGAATTATATGCCCAGCCTATGTAATCTACAAATTCTTTAACGCCTTCTTTGTCTAGATTCACCTCATAATTTTCATTAACTGATAACCATTGGCTAATCTTTTTACCATCTAAAACTTCAGTATCTTCTCCAAAATTATAAGTTATTTTACTGCCTGCTATTTTATTCATTTCATTCACGGCTGCTATTAATTTAGGGTTTTGGGAAAGAACTTTGGGTTCTTCATAAGCTTTTACTTCTTCTATGGATAAGGACGGTTCTAATACAGTAATTGCTTTTTTAATTTCATCAAATAATACATCCTTTTTTACCTTTGTACCAAGCTTTTCTGGCAGTATTTTATATCCATCTTTACCGTATTCCGAGATATGTGCATTTTGTGGCTCTATTATATTTTCATCATTAAAACACTTTAATTTATCAAACTCTTTTTGAAGCAATGAATCATCATACTTAATTAAAGCATTAACTTCTAATTCACCAGTCCTGCTAAAATTAGATATCCAATCAAAACCATTCTGTTCTTGTAATGCAGAACTTAAACTACCATTGAAAACAGCATGTAGGTTAATATCATTTCCATAAATGACATCGCACTTATCATTTCGCTCATTTATGGTTAATATATATGACCCCACTTCTTCATTTATAGCTTTTTCAGCTTGATTCACGGTCATATTTGAGACATTTACACCATTGATAATTGTTTTATTATAAAAGTGATTATTATAATAAAACGAGATAATCAAATATGTAAGGAGTAATACTAAAAGTAATCCAGTAAATCCAAATAATAATAATTTCTTTTTTTCATCTTTTGCATTTTTTTGCTTTAAAATTTGTTTTGCCATTTTACTAAACTTTCCTATCTTTAATTTCATTATGTCACTTGTACATTATATTAAGTGTAACATAGAAATAATATATCTTTTAAACAATTTAATTACAATTTTATTAAATTGTTGTTATATTTCATGAAATATCTACATTAACTACAACTATTATCCAATAATGGATGACATAGTAAGTAGTTTTTTCATTTAGCTAGAGCTGCCAATGCCAGTCAAAGCAGTTTTAAATGACATAGTAAGCAGATTTTTCATTTAACCTCATTAGCAATGGCAATGAATAAATTTTTTTAAAATAAAGGTGTAAGATAAAAGAATATCCTACACCTCAAAACTTTTTTATAATCTGAAAGTTAATACCACATAACTTTTTAAAGCTTATACTTTATTAAACTCTATAAGATAATTCAGACCGATAACCCCCCACTTCAAAAGGTGTGGGAGCATATCACGAAATCATCTTTACAAATTCTTCTTCAGTAATGATAGGAATACCAAGTTCTTTTGCCTTTTTATTTTTAGATGAATTAGAAAGTATATCATTATTGATTAAATAATCTGTTTTCCCAGTTACTGTTCCGGTAACTTTACCACCTTTTTGCTCAATTACTTCCTTGACTTCATTTCTATTTGCAAAATGCTCCACAGAACCGGTAATTACAAATGTTTTACCGGCAAATATCTGACTTTCATTACTGGTTTCTTGTTTCTCAAATATTACAACTTTTAATAAGTCATCTACTATATTCTGAATTTTTTCATCTTGGAAGAATTCAATAAAGGAATCTGCGATTACGTCACCGATACCTGGAATACACATAAGCTCTTCCTTGGTAGCTTTTCTGATTCTATCAAAGTCATGATTAAATTCCTTACTAATAAGTTTTGCGTTGGATAAACCAACATTTAATATTCCAAGGCTGTATAAGAATTTAGCTGAAGATACATGGCGGGCATTTTCAATAGATTTAACTAAGTTCTGATAAGACTTTTCCCCAAAGCCTTCCATCTGGGTAATTACATCCTTGTATTTTTCTACATAAAATAAATCTGCTAATTCATGAATAAGGCCTTTCGCAATTAGCTTCTCAATAGTGGCTTCGGAAAGTCCTTCTATATTCATTGCATCACGGCTGACAAAGTGGGTAAAGGATTTAATCTTTTTCGCCAAGCAGTCCGGGTTTTCACAATATAAGGTTTTCACATCATTTTCATTATGAATTTTTGTTGGTTGACCACACACTGGACAGTTCCCTGGGATATCCATGTTTCCGCTGCGGGTTAAGTTTTCTGATATCTGGGGAATAATCATATTTGCCTTATAAACCTGAATAGTATCTCCCACTCCCAATTCCAAAGACTCCATAATGCTGATGTTGTGAATACTTGCACGGCTAACCGTTGTACCTTCCAATTCCACCGGTTCAAAAACTGCAATTGGATTAATAAGACCAGTTCTTGAGGCACTCCATTCAATTTCCTTTAAAGTGGTCTCTCGAATCTCATCCATCCATTTAAATGCAATAGAGTCTCTCGGAAATTTGGCTGTTCTTCCTAATGAACGACCATAATCAATATCATCATAAATTAATACTAATCCATCAGATGGAAAATCATTATTTACAATTTCTTTAGAAAACCATTCTACTGTTTCTTCTATATTGTCTCCCGTAACTAATTTGCTTTCCACAGTATCAAATCCCAAGCTTGTCAGCCATTGTAATTGTTTTAGTCTGGAATTATTAAAATCTACATCTCCACTGGTACTTACGAGGCCAAATGCAAAGAAATGCACATTACGTTTTGCCGTAATTTCATTATTAAGCTGGCGAACACTTCCACTGCATAGATTTCTTGGATTCTTATATTTAGCATCTACATCATCTATTTCATTATTAATTTTTTCAAAATCGGAATACTTAATAACTGCTTCTCCTCTTAGAACCAAGTCTCCTGTATAGGATATTGTTACGGGAACATTTTTAAATACTTTTGCATTATTAGTAATTACCTCGCCAATTTCACCATTGCCCCTGGTTACAGCCTTTTCCAATTTACCATTTTGATAAGTTAGAACAACGGTAAGTCCATCCAGTTTCCAGGATAATAGTCCTTTTTGGTTTCCTAACCAACTTTTTAATGCTAATACATCTTTGGTTTTATCTAGGGAAAGCATTGGAGCATCATGTCTAACCTTTGGTAATTCACTCAGAACTTCGTATCCTACATTTCTAGTTGGGCTATTGGATAAAACAATTCCGGTTTCTTTCTCCAATTCAACCAGTTGATCATAAAGTGCATCATATTCGTAATTAGACATAATTTCTTTATCTTCTTGATAATAAGCTTTACCCGCAAAGTTTAGCTTATTTACTAATTCTTTTATTTGATGTAATTTATCTTCCATGATCTTACCTCGTCTATTTTATTTTCCCTTAGACTTAAATGTCTATTATTTGTTATTCTTATTTGTTATTCTTTCTATGAGCTTTACTTTTATCAAAAAATCTTTTCATTCCATCTTTATTATTCTTTTCAAAATTATTTTTCTTTTCGGATGCTCTTTTCTTATCAAATCCATTCTTCTTTTCAAATCCATTATTTTTTTCAAAAGTATTCTTCTTTTCAAAAGAATTTTTATTTTCAAATCTGCTTTTATTTCCGAATCCATTCTTCTTATCAAATGTATTCTTCTTTTCATATGCATTTTTATTCTCATATACATTTTTATTATCAACTATATTTTTCTTTTCAAATGTATTCTTCTTTTCATAAGAATTATTGGATTCATTAAAACTGCTTCCATATATTTTTTTCTTTTCACTTATGTCTTTAGAAAAGTTTCTATTTTCATTCCGACGCTTATTTCCGATAGAATTATTCTTTATATTAATTCTCTTGTGTTCATCTTTGTTTTTATTACCAAGCTTCGAAATTCCAATCTTTTCGTACATATCTTCATCTGAGTCTTCGCCCCAGGAATTCATTAGTTCTTCTTTGGAAAGAGGCTGGTTTACAGAATTACTTAACAATTCCTTTAATCCTTCAATTTCTTTTTCCGTCACGTTACGATAATCACCAATATGAAGATGACCAAGATTAATATTCATAATTCGAATTCTTTGTAACGTCATTACTTTGTAATCAAAGTATTCGCACATTCGCCTAATCTGCCGGTTTAAGCCTTGGGTTAATATGATGTGAAAGGTAAATTTATCAATAGCCTTCAGTTTGCAAGGTCTAGTTATCGTATCAAGAATGGGAACACCTTCCGACATTCCTTTAAAGAATTCTGAGGTGATTGGCTTATTAACAGTTACGATATATTCCTTCTCATGGTTATTTCCTGCACGTAATATCTTATTGACGATATCACCGTCGTTGGTTAACAAAATTAGGCCTTCTGAGTCTTTATCCAGTCTTCCGATGGGATAGATTCTTTTTCCGTAATTAATATAATCTATAATATTATCTTTTTCAGAACGGTTCGTAGTACAAACAATACCCCTTGGCTTATTAAAGGCAATAAGAACCAATTGCTCATCTTTAGTTATAACCTTACCCTGAAATACAACTTTTTGCTCTTTGCTTACTTTTGTTCCCATAACAGCGGTTTCCCCATCTACTGTAACATGACCAGCGGCTATATGTTCATCTGCTTCTCTTCTTGAACAAACTCCCGCATCACTTAAGAATTTATTTAATCGGACTGAGCCCTCTGTTTGATTGATTTCTATTAATTTTTTAGTTCTTTTTGCCATTAATGACTCCATTCTGCGATATCCGCTAGTATATCAAAATATATATACACTAATATTAAAATATTATAACAATACAAAGTTAAAAGTACAAGGGCAAGTAAAAATAGGTGTCTTAGCACATAAACATGTTAGACACCTAATTATATTATTCCTTATTCATTTAATAATATTGCTTTCTATTCATTCTTAGTAACTTTCTGAGTTGTTTCTTCTAGTTTCAAATAAAAGTTAGATAAAGCACTATCGTTATTCACTGCATGTTGTAACTTATCATTTACATCATAGATTAGCTCCGCAACTTCTTCAGAATCACGAACTTCCCCAAAATACTCATCAGTTTCAGAATCAATTACTCCCAAATAAATATATGGTTCACCATTTTCATTGGTTTTTACATAGAATTCATTCATGGCTGGAGCCGGAGTATCTATACCCTTAAACTTAACTTCATGGTATGCATATACAATAAGACTTCCTTCTTCCGGGCCATTTTGTGAATAGCAGGTAATGTTATCATAATCTTCAATATATTTAGTTTGTCTCTTAATATCAGCCGCATTTAAAAGGGAAGTATCATTTACTAAAGGTTTAAATGCATCAATATCATCTTTTAATTTGGCATTCAAATAATTTTTAATCAGTTTATTAACCTTTTTATTAGCATCTTTTTTCAGCGGTTCTAATTCTGCTTTTACTGTTTTAGTTTCAGGAGCTACAAATGTAGACATAGTGGCATCCTGTGCTTGAATATTGAATTCTGCTGCATCTTCATTACCATCGAAACCATCGTCAGAAGCTACCATAGTTTTTGCCGCTTTATTAGAATCTGTTCTATCTGCTGTATCTTTATCTACTGATGGTTTTACAATAGAAAATGTAATCATGCCAATACCCATAACACACATACTTACCATAATCATCATTTTTTTATATTTAAGTCTCATTATAATCTCCTTTTTAATTACTAACAGGTTGTTAAATTATACTAATTACATCTTACCAAATTTTTAATAGAATTGCAATACTTTTATTAGGCAATCTTGTAACAAATTTAACAATTCCGTAATAATTAATAGGAAGTTACTGTTCCGCTTCATCCAATATATAAGTTGGTAACTTATATATTTATTTTCTTCATACCAACACTTTACATTAGAGCTTTCTTATTATATAATAACATAATTGAAATACGTATTTAGATATTTGCACCTGTAGCTCAGTGGATAGAGCGTTCGCCTCCGAAGTGAAAGGCCGCTGGTTCGAATCCAGTTAGGTGCATTTTTTATGCAAAAATGTCTCCATCTATTTTATCATTTAATTTTACATAGATATCTAATCTGTCGTTTTCACTGTCGTAAGCGCCAAGATAAACATCTTTTATTGATTGTACTTTTTGATTACTTAATTGTTTTTCCACCCATTTCTCATTTTTACCGGTTGCCTTTAAATTATCTTTCATAATATGTCCATCAATTATTACATTTGCCAGTATATTATCTTGGGTAGGTGATAAATTTAAATCTTCCGGGGTTACTGGTCTATTCTTCACTACAGGCAGAACACTTAGTTTTCCATTTGACTCCAATATTGCAGTATGAATATCTTTCAAATCAAAGTATCCGCTGACTCTGCACAAAGACAAAAATTCATTTAAATCTAGTTTTGTTTTCAATAGATTCTTCTTATATAATTTTCCATCATGGTATAAAATAACAGGATGTCCTACGAATATTCTTCGTAATAAAATTGATTTACAGGTACTATATGAAATGAGCAAGGTTGCCAAACCATATATGATTAGTGCAATCAAAGGTTTTATATAATCTCCCTCCAGAGCAGTTGCCATTTCTGCCGCTATAGAACCTATAGTTATACTATTAACGTAGTCAAACATACTTAATTGGGACATTTCACGGTCACCTATTAACTTTGTTAAAACAAATAATACAATTATAGAAGCTAAAGACGTTAGAACTACTTGAATATATTCCATATTATTCCCTCCAAATGATAATATTTATATTTCTGTTTATTTTTATCTCATTCTAAATATTATTACCAATTTGTAAGAAAAAATGTGAGGTTGTATGTTCTATAATAAAGTTATGGCTTCCCTTTCTCTTGAATAAAAGTAAATACTATCTGATAAGATTTCTTCATCTGCTACTTGGGTATCATTCACATCCAATACCATTTCACGTAAGGCATTTTTGTCGATTTGTCCATTATCTTTAACTAGGATAATTTCATGTATACTGCTTGGTAATAAGTAAAAATCTGTATTAAGTTCATCAGCCAATTCCTTTACCACCTCTGGATAGAGTAAGCAGCTGGCACCATTGATTCCTTTTGTATTTGATAAAACGTACATATCGTGAGCAGTATCTTGTTTCATTTGATTTAGCATATTTTCTATTTCATTTTCATCATTACTAGAGTTTTCTAAATCTTTGGTTTCCATTTCTTTATTTAAAATGTCCAGGATTACATCATTCATGCTTCTGATACTTGCTGGCAGCAGGTTTGGGGTATTGATTCTGGCTATCTCCGTTAATTCCTCTAAAGTTATATTCCAATGTTCTATGTGCTCATTGGTAATCCGAATGGTTCCTATACCGTCTTCGTTGTCTTTGACCAGACAGTGAAATGTAATTGCCAAGTCTAAGAAATGTATATGGGGAATTTCATTTAATAATTTAGTATTTTTATTATAATTAACTAAACGAAATACTATACAAGATTTCATTTCGCTAAATTCATATTGAATGCATAAGGCTTCCCGTTCTCCTTCTTCCATAGTGTCTTCATAAATCTTTATGATTTCATCAACAATATCTTCAATGGATTCTCCACTTAAATAGTTTTCATAATAACTGTTTAAGTAAATATTAGGAGTTATTTTTTCATCCTTTTTTAATATGATTAAGCCATCCAATTCGATGGAATTATTCTTGGTAACGTGATTTATATCAACATAGTAACCTCCTCCCATTCTTTTTTTCACTAAAGTCTTGACCCCAATCAAAAATTGATCATACTTTATAAATTCTTTTGATTTTTCCATGTTCATACATTACTTGTATAGGGGTATCACAAAACTGTCATTCTAATGTAAATGTATAAGTATAAATTCAGCATAGCAAAAAGCAAATGTTCCCCCTATACCCTCCTTTCTTTTTATAGAATGTTTTGATAAGACATTTTTATATATGGTGATATTTTAATAAAAGATTACATAATAAGAGAATTGAATTATAAAAGGATTATATGATAAGAGAGTTATACGATAAGAGAGTTATACGATAAGGTAATTACACAATAAAAGAATTACATGATAAGTGAATTGCATAATAAAAGAATTACACGATAAGACAATTACATGATAAGACAATTACATGACAAGGAAATTACAGGTAAGATTGGTATTTCTGCTAAAACATTAAAAAGATAACCGAATTTTATCATAAGAATACAATATCGATTGGAATGGTGATATGTTTATAGGAGTAATGTCTACTGAAATCTTTTCTAATTTATGCGTAAGAGATTCAACTGGTATATTCTCCCTTATAGATAGAATAAATGGAACTTTTCAAATATCTTATAATGCAGAGAATGCTGATAATACAGGTAATGGATATAAAAGATTGTTGGAAATGGGAGCTGAACCAATTTATCCACATTCGACAGAACCATATAAATGGGGGTAAGTTTTGCAGCTGATTCAGAAGGTAATCAGAATGAAATATGTGCAAGTTTAGATGATTGACGTTATACCCTTAACAATTTGAGTATGTTCCAATGGTAACAAAATATTACCATTTTTGCAAGCTAATATTGAAAGGAAAAATAGAGATATTTTTTTGATTCCTTTGTATATTTTTACATGCGATATTTGCTAAGATTCACCGCTTAAAGCTATTGCTACCTGACCTGGCAGATAGAACATCCACATGGCTATAGTGGAAAAATTATAGATTGGTGTATAGAGAGTCTCATCTATAGTTATATAGTCTTTCAAGTTAAAGATGGCTACGTTAATATCGCATAAGAAGTAAGCCAATAGACCACATGCAAATAAAATCCTATATTTTTTCTTGGATCTGAATAGGATTCCCAATGCATCTATGGCGTTGGATACAAATATTATAAAATAATATACACCAAATATGACTTCAAAACTTGCTGTAGTTTCATAAAAATAGTATAGGGTTACAATGAATGCAGTGATTACTCCAGCACCTATTGCTCTTATCAGGATAGTCCTTAATATTTTCCCTGAGGATGTCCAACTACTGATTAGAATTAAATATAGAAATTGAACAATGATAAAAGTAAAAATTCCTGCTGTATAATAATCTAAAACCAATATGAATAAATCAGATATTAATGTAAAAAACATAGCCATTCTAAGAATATGAATTTCCAGATTGCTGCTATGTGCTTCGCGAAGTCCCTCTTCTTTATTTTGGTTGGAGGTTTTATAATATAACATAACAAATAAAAAGCACAAAAATATGCTAAAGAATTTTATATATATAGATAGATTAGCTCCATAGTTAGCAAGGATATCCAAATACATGAAGGTCCCATAAAGAATGAGTTCTATGAGTATAAATAAGATTTTTAATTCCGTTTTCTTTTTAATTCTCATATTTTTCACTGTTAACTCCTAACAAAAATTAAAGAAGACCACTGAATACTCTCTTTTATAATATTTCAGATGTTTCAGTGGTCTTTTATATAACAGTTACATCAAATTAATATTTCTTAATAAATTTTCTGCCTGCTCCTTAGGTACCGGTTCACTATAAAGATAACCTTGAACCTTATTACATTTTGCATTCTTTAAGAAAGTTTCCTGTTCATGTTGCTCAACGCCTTCTGCTATTACATCAAAATTTAATGACCGGGCTAATGATATAATGGTTTCGACGATTTTTTGGTCTTGGTTACTATCGACAACTGCATCTAAGAAACTTTTATCAATCTTTACATTATGAATTGGCAGAGTTTTTAAGTAATTCATAGAGGAATAACCCGTTCCAAAGTCATCAAGGGAGAAGGATATTCCCATTGTTTTTAACTTACTAATGGTTTTAACCGTATATTCTAAATCACTTAACGCAATAGCTTCTGTTATTTCTAATTCAAGATGATTTGGCTTCATATTGTTCTCTTCAAAGATTGTTTGAATGGTGTTCAATAATTCTTCATCCTTAAATTGACGAGCCGATAAATTTACCGCCATGGTAAGTTTGTCAAATCCCTCTTCTTCCCAAATTTTTAACTGCTTACAGGCTTCTGATAATACCCAGGCTCCAATCTGAACAATTAGACCAGTTTCTTCTGCAAGTGGGATAAAATCATTTGGCATGATAATTCCTTTGGTAGGATGCATCCAACGAAGTAAGGCCTCGAAACCAACTATTTTATTGGTATTCAGATCTACCTGAGGCTGGTAATATACAGCAAACTCTCTATTCTCAATCGCTTTTCTAAGTTCTGATTGAAGTTGGATTTTCTCCATCAATTTTTCCTTCATAGAATCATTAAAATAGCTATATGTATTCTTTCCGCTATCCTTTGCAGCATACATTGCAGAATCCATATTTTTAATCAATGCCCCAGTTGTCTTACCATCCTTGGGGGCAAAGGTAATACCGATGCTTACTGTAACAAAATATTCTTTCATTGCCAATACAAATGGATAAGAGAATACTTTTTGAATCTTCTTTACCTTAGCTTCATAAACACCAACATCTTCCAGGTTTTGAGTTAATATACAAAACTCATCCCCTCCTAAGCGGGCGAGAAAATCATTTTCATCTATAGCCTGTTTTAAGCGATGGGTAACATCAATTAATAATTCGTCGCCATAGGAGTGACCTAGTGTATCATTAATGATTTTAAAATTATCTAAATCAATAATCATAAGTGCTATAACTTCTTCATTTCTTAAAGTCAGCATTACACCATCCAGCACATCTGAAAAAGATAGGCGATTTGGCAGCCCTGTCAGCTGATCCGTATATGCCAACTTCTTTATTAATTCCTGGTTTTTCTTTAATTCTTCGTTTTTTGCAGTTAATTGATTGTTGGATATGGTCATCTCTTCAAATGCCTGCTCTAATTCATTATAATCATCCATTAGTTGTTGATTATTTTCTAACGCAGCTTTTTCGCTGCTAGCGCGTTTTCTTGCATATAGAAATAAGCTAATTAATAGAAGAACTATAATAAAAGCTACTAGTATTATAATATTTCCAATTGTACGATTTACTACATATACCTGATTATTCTCAAGTGTTTCTATATTAACCATATCTTTGGTTGTATTAAAAATAACAAAATCCATGTTAAATATAAATTTGTTCAATATTTGCATCTTAATGCACCCCAAACATTCTGTCCTACCCACCAATTAAAAAAGGAAAGAACTTTTATCATGATTATATTATACCACAATTAGGGATTAAGGCAATCTTTTTTAAACCAACGGGTTTATCATTCATTTATATTTATTTGTTACATAAATATTCGTGTATGCCTTTTGCTGCAGCTTTACCTGCACCCATAGCCAGAATAACGGTTGCTGCTCCTGTTACAGCATCTCCCCCGGCAAAGACACCTTCTTTTGAAGTTTGTCCGGTTTCTTCACTGGCAATAATACACCTTCTCTTATCTGTGTCAAGACCGGATGTTGTTGAGGAAATCAGCGGATTAGGTCTGGTACCTAATGACATGATTACCGTATCCAATTCTATTTCAAATTCAGAGTTTGGCTTTTCTATTGGTTTTCTTCTTCCGGAAGCATCTGGTTCACCAAGTTCCATTTCTATGCATTTTATTCCTTTTACCCAGCCCTTTTCATCTACAAGTATTTCCGTAGGATTGGTTAATAACTTAAAGATTACACCTTCTTCTTTTGCATGATGAACTTCTTCTACCCTGGCAGGTAATTCTGCTTCACTTCTTCTATATATAACATATACTTCTGCACCAAGTCTTAGGGCTGTTCTGGCAGCATCCATGGCAACATTACCACCGCCAACTACAGCTACCTTTTTACCTCTTGCAATGGGAGTATCGTAACTTTCATCAAAGGCTTTCATTAAATTATTTCTTGTTAAGTATTCATTAGCAGAAAATACACCG
Source organism: uncultured Anaerocolumna sp. (assembly GCA_937901695.1). GTDB lineage: Bacteria > Bacillota > Clostridia > Lachnospirales > Lachnospiraceae > Anaerocolumna. The sequence continues at coordinate 10,447 of CALDJN010000008.1, read as the reverse complement.
TTAGCATTTTCCCCTGGTATTCCCATGAATTTTGGAAGTCCTGCACCAGAACCAACGAATACTGCCTGAAATCCCTCTTCTTCCATTAATTCATCTATAGTAGTGGATTTTCCTATTACCACATTGGTTTCTATTTTTACACCTAGAGCTTTTACATTATCAATTTCTGTTTTTACAACAGTATCTTTTGGTAAACGAAATTCTGGTATACCATAAACCAATACGCCACCCGGTTCATGAAGTGCTTCAAATATAGTTACATCATAACCAAGTTTTGCTAAATCGCCGGCACAAGTAAGACCAGCAGGTCCGGAACCAATGACAGCTACCTTTTTACCATTAGTTTCTTTAGGTTGTTCCGGTTTTATATTATTTTCTCTTGACCAGTCTGCAACAAAACGCTCCAATTTACCAATGGATACTGGTTCCCCTTTGATTCCACGGATACATCTTTGTTCACACTGAGTTTCCTGAGGGCATACACGTCCACATACAGCTGGAAGTGCTGAATATTGACTAATTATTTTTGCAGCTTCTTCAATATTGCCATCTTTCACTTCTTTTATAAAGCCAGGTATGTCAATGGATACAGGGCATCCCCCTACACATTTTGGATTCTTACAATTAATACATCTGCTAGCTTCTTCTTTTGCTTCTTCTATATTGTAACCTAAACATACTTCATCAAAGTTAGTTGCCCTAACTTTAGGATCCTGTTCTCTTACTGGAACTTTCTTTAATACATCCATAATCTTCCTCTTTTCTACGTTTTATAAATATAGTCTCCATATTGTTTCAACAGATATCCCAATTTTTAATATCGTTGGTTTATTTTTTCTATCTATATTTCCTATTATATCTATATTTCTTATTCTGCCTATATTTCTTATTCTATTTATATTTCTATTCTATCTATATTTCCTTTTCTATATAAAATCGTTTTAAAGATTGTTTTAAAATCTTTATGATACATATCTTAAAAATATAACTCAAACCTAGTTATCACTGCAGCCACAGCCACCGTTTTTATGGGTATCCCCTTCTCTTTCTTTAAGAATTGCTCTTCCTTCTTCTGTTCTATACATTTGTTGTCTCTTCATAGACTCGTCAAAATCAACTAAATGTCCATCGAATTCAGGTCCATCAACACAAGCAAATTTAACTTCATTTCCAACAGTTAGTCGACATGCCCCGCACATGCCTGTTCCATCTACCATAATTGGATTCATACTTACAATAGTTTTGATTCCTAATTCTTTTGTTAAGATACACACAAATTTCATCATAATAACTGGACCAATTGCAACTACAAGGTCATAGGATTTGCCCTGATTTTGTACCAAATCCTTAATACAGTCATTTACATTTCCTTTCATTCCATAGGAGCCGTCATCTGTTGTAACATAAACATTCTTAGCTACTTTTTTCATTTCACCTTCTAGAATGATTAAGTCTTTGTTTCTTGCACCTATAACACAATCCACATCAATTCCACGTTCTTTCATCATTTTAACCTGAGGATAGACCGGTGCAGTTCCTACTCCTCCTGCAACAAATAGAATATGTTTCTTTTTTAGTTCTTCATCTGATTCATCTACTAATTCAGATTTGCAACCCAGAGGGCCAGAGAAATCCCGATAGCTCTCCCCAACTTCATATTCAGCCATTCTCTTGGTAGAAGTTCCCAAAGCTTGAAATACGATTGTAACCGTTCCCATACTTCTGTCGTAATCACATATGGTTAACGGAATTCTTTCACCTTTTTCATCCATTTTTACAATGACAAATTGACCTGGATTACAGGATTTGGCAACTCTAGGTGCTTCTATATCCATAAGATATATATTCGGTGCTAAAGTCTCTTTTTTCACGATTTTATACATTCTGATTCCTCCATATAGTGCTTTTTTACTTTTATCATTTATTAGCTTTACATTATTATATCATTAAACCATACATTTATTAACAATATAAGTTCTTAAGGTTAAAGGGGATATTCCAACTTGCGCCAGGCGAGTTCAGCCGTCAGGCAAGTTCTGCTGTTAGGCAAGTTCCTATTATGTTTACAGAACTAATGCTTTGCGTGTGCCTCGTCAGGCAAGTTCTGCTGTTAGGCAAGTTCTGCCATCAGGAAAATACTACCCACAGGCAGGTTCATCCATTTACGCTACTTGCTTATAACTGTTTAGATTATAAATGCAATTCTTCATAACTGTTTATAAATGCCAAATAATTATTTTTATATCTTTTGTCAAAGGATACATCTTTTCCAAACCAGCTTGGAAGTTTAAACTTACCTGCTTCTTCTTCACTAGTGAATTCTACTTCCACGAATTGAAGTCCTTCCAATTTTTCATGAAACACATCTACCTCTGCAGTTAATCCCCCTTCTAATGGTACCAGATAACGAGTTTTGAGAATCAAATTACCATCTATCTTTTCTTTCATATGTTCATAAGATTCTTTGGTAAGTGCTAATTCAACCTCTTGGCAAGTAAGTGCTATTTCATCGTTTTTTTCAACCATTCCAATTCTTGATTTGTAGGTTAAAATATAATTATCATTACTTTTGCGTATACGTATGACCGGATCCATGCATAAATATCCCTGCTGGATTTCTTTCTTTTTATATTGTTCCAGGTGTTCTGGCAACTTAGTAATTTGAAATTTCCTTTCGATTTCCATAATACCTCCGGTTATGTTTTGGGCATTCTGAGCGTGTTGCTATTTTGCCATTCTGAGTGCGTTGCTATTTTGGCATTCTGAGTACATTACTGCATTGTCATTCTGAGCCGTAAGGCGAAGAATCTCAACAGGATGGGATTCTTCGCCTTACGGCTCAGAATGACAACCCTACTATCTAATATACCATCTTCTCAATATAACTTCCCTTAATATCCTTCTTGACAATAATCTGCTTGTCAATTCTTTCTTTCAGTTCATTCACATGAGAAATAATCCCTACTAATCGATTTCCGTTTGTTAAAGTAGTTAATATAGAAATGGATTGTTCCAAAGCTTCACTGTCTAAAGAGCCAAAGCCTTCATCAACAAACATAGTATCAATCTGGATACCACCAGAATAATTGTGAATAATATCGGCAAACCCTAAGGCTAAGGATAATGCAGCCAAAAAGGATTCTCCTCCGGATAAAGATTTCACACTGCGTATTTTACCAGTCCAGGTATCATATACATTAAGTTCAAGTCCTGTAAAGCTTTGAATATTGCCCTCTTCCTTACGTAATAACTTGTAACGTTTCCCGGACATTTCATAGAATCTTTTATTGGCTTGTGCCACTATCTTTATAAAATATGCAGCTTGTACGTAGGTTTCAAATGTAATCTTTTGTTTTCCTTCAAGTCTTCCATTAGCGGTTTTTGACATTGCACTTATATCCAGAAATGCTTCGCTTTTTTCAAGTCTCAGTTTTTCAACTTCTTTCATATTAGAAAGGGCACTTTTATTAACCATAATACGGTTTTGTATTTCTTTTGAGGATTTATCCAGCACATTTTTGTTAGATTTAATTTCTTGAATACTTTTTTCAATGGATTCCACATCCACAGGCTCTTTTCCATAAGTTCTCTCTTTTAACTTATCAAGCTGGGCTTTGATTTCCCGGTTAGTTAGCTCATATTTTCTACACTGGTTGGCAATCTCATCAATTTGTTCTTGCTTTAGTAAATTTTCTTTGTAAAATGCTTCATTCTTTAAACCTACTTCTTTTATTTTCTGCAAATACTCTTTTGAAAATTGCTCAAAGGAACTTTGTGCAGTTTCTTTTTGGCTCTTAAATTCCCCAATTAAACCTATAGTTGTTTTTAACTTAGTCTCTATATCATGATAATTCTTCTCAGCCGTTACTAATTTGTCTCTTAATTCTTGCAATTTGGATTTCTTCTCTGCAATTATTTCATTGGCTTTTTCTAAAGAATCATATTCTAAATCTTTTGAAATATAATCTATGTCTTTTTTACAGGAGCTAATAGACATTGATATAGAATTTTTAAGTTCTTTTACTTGTTCTAAGTGGATACTATTAGCACTAATAGCTTCATGAACTTGACTGATTTCTCTTTCACATAGTTCTTTTCTTTCATATTGTTTCTTTAGTTGTGCCACTTTATTTTCAATTTGCGTAATATGTTCTTCTTTCCCGCAATTTATCTTTCGGATTACCGTTTCTATATCACTAATCTTGGGCTCCATATCAAAATGATAGAATTCCTCTATAGCATTTATTAATAAATGGTAACTGGTCTCTAATTCTTTTTTGGACTCACGAGCCGCTATGGTGGCTTGCTGCAGCTTATCATTACATAAATTCCTTTTTTCTTTTAATTTCTTAAGCTCTGCCTCAGAGGGTGCTTCCGACTCACACTTTGTAATATTGGGATGATGTTGAGAGCCGCATACAGGACAGGGTTGCCCTTCTTCCAAGTTTTTTCCAAGAATTCCTGCCTGTTCCCTTAAAAAAGCTTTTTGCTTCTTTTCATACTCCTGATTCCAATGTTCAAACTGTTTTTCAGAGGTTAAAAAGATTTCTTGATTTTTAGCTACGGTATTCTCCAGGGTAAGTAAACGAGCTATATCCTTCAATATTGTTTCTAACCGTTTATTATCTGCTCTTTCCTTATCCAAAGCATTGAGTTCATTCATATACTGAACGGGGCTGTCCTTTAACTGAATTAGTTCTTCTTCTAAACCCTTACTTTGCTTCTCCAATTCTCCCGCTTTTTTATTAAATAATAGCAGCTTTTTATCTGTTCCTTTTTCCTTCTCTAATAGCCCATTAAAGTTTGCAGATAATTCTTTTAGCTTATCATACTTTGGCAATTTTTCTGTTAAGTCATTGATATAAATGTTTAATTTTTCTCTTATATCTTCTTTACTGATTTCTTCCTCATATACTTTCTTGTTGTATGCAAGCTGTTCTTCCTGCTGCTCCTTTTCTAAAATACTCTTGGATATTTTGGCATCCAGCTGTAATAGATAATTTTGTTCTCTTAATTTAGCATCTTCTAAAGGCTTAACATGAGAAAGGGCTTTTTGACCCAGTACTGCTTTTTCCTCCAGCACTTTCATTTCTTCTTTTTTATTATCAAGCTCAATTTTTACCTTTTGAAGTTTTTCTTTTTCTTCTAAATCCTTATTTAATTCCTTTCCCTTCATCTCACTTTTGATGAGCTTATCTTTTTCATTTTCCAATTTATTAATATTAGAGTTAATCTCTGTCTGAATATCTGTATCCTCTATAATAAGGCTTTCTAAGGCTGCAAAGACCTCATTTACAAGATTAATATTTTTAGCCTTTTTTAATTCTAGGATTGTAGAATAATTCTCAGAGTCCTCGTTACACTTTATTCCATCCATGTATTGGAGAATACTCTTTTCTAAATTCTCACATTCGTCTTTTAATTTATTTTCTTTTTCTCTTAGCTTTATGCCTACTCTTTTATAAAACTCTGTATTAAATACCTTCTGCAAAATATCATTTCTTTTATCACTGTCAGCCAGCAATAGCTCTAGGAATTCTCCCTGGGCAATTAAGGCAATCTGCTTGAACTGCTCGTATCCTAATCCCCCCAGAATATCGGTAATAATAGATTTCACCTGTGTTCTATTATCAATCTTAGTACCATCTGGCATAATAATAGAGGCACCTTTTTTCTGTTCTGCATATCCTTTTCCCCGTTCACTCTTTCTTAACTGGTCCGGATAGCGGTTTATAATATAGACTTGTCCTTTATGGGAGAATTCTAAGGTAACTTCTGTAAATACTTCTAAGGGTGCAAAGTCACTTCGAATGGAATTAATATCACGGGTCTGACCGCTGGTTTTTTCAAATAATGCATAGGCAATGGCATCAAATATAGTTGTTTTACCGGAGCCAGTATCCCCGGAGATTAAAAACAAACCCGAACTTCCTAAATTTTCAAAGTCTACTACTGTAGTGCCGGAATATGGTCCAAATGCGCTTAGTGTTAATTTAAGTGGTTTCAATCTATATCACCTCCCAATTCCTCAAATATTTCGTACATAATCTTCTTTTGACTATCTGTTAAATCCACATTATTCTGATTCCTATAGAATTCCTCAAATAAATCCATAGGACTTTTATTCTCCACATCAGAAGCAGAACTTTTTGAATTCTCATTGATACTGGTTTTGGCATTTTCAACTTCTAATAAAAGAATATTAGGATACACAGTACGTAATTTACCAATGGGGTCATAGATATCTTCTTCATCGGTAATAATGGCATGAATATAATCTTCGCAATTCTTCCCTATGTATTTGGAATCATGAAGAAGATTTTCCAGCTTATCCTTGATTACTCTCATGTCCCTTATGGGGTGAAGTGGAATCTGGGTAATGGTTATATTTCCTTTTTCTTTTATCTCGACGCAGGTAACTGACTTTTTATGATTGCACTCAGAAAATGAATATTTTAATGGAGTTCCGCAATAACGAACCGTATCACGTCCTATTTTCTGTGGTCCGTGAATATGCCCTAATGCAACGTAATCAAATGGTTCAAAAACAGATACGTCAATATTATCTAACCCACCAATAGATAGTACTTCTGATTCCGATTTTTCCGGCTCTACCCCGGCATTGGTTACAAATTGATGGGCTGCAAGAATATTTCTAGCGGAAGTGTCAATATGAGCTGCATCAATTACAAACTTAGCCGCTGCTTCATAAGAATCTATAATGGAATCCTTATGAAAATTACTAACCATAGAAGGCTTGATATAGGGAAGCAAATACATATTCATAGTGCCATATTCATCTTCTAAAATTATTTTTTCCAGTTCTCCTTTAAAGGTTCCAGCTATATAAATTCTATTCTTCCCAAGAATCTCTTTACCATAATTTAACCTTTCCGGTGAATCGTGATTACCACTTATGATAAATACATTAATATTTCGCATTTCCAATTTTGTTATAAAATCGTCAAATACATTAACTGCCACAGCCGGCGGAACACTTCTATCATATACATCACCAGCTATAATAATCCCATCTGGTTTCTCTGTATCTACTATTTCAACAACTTCATTTAATATGTGAATCTGATCTGGCGTAAAATCCGTTTCTCGAAACTTTTTACCAATATGTAAATCAGATATGTGTAGTAATTTCAATTATTTTTCCTCCCTTGTAACTAATTATAAAAATATGTTCTAAAAAATATGAATTAAACCTTATCAGGGAAGTCCTCTACTTCTGTAAGCAGGGTTACCCACGTATACGTGGGTAACTCCTGCTTACATATACGTGGGTAACCCCCCACTTCCGTATACATGGACACCCCCTGCTTCCGTATACGTGACAACCCTGCTTCCGTATACGTGGGTAACCCCCACTTCCATATATATGGACAACTCCTACTTCATGAACAGGGATAGGACTTGCCTGTTTCAGCAGGCGTTCAAACTTTTGCTGAAATGCCACATAGTGGCAATGAGGTTATGAACAAGTACGTAAACGGATAAACTTGCCTGTGGGCAGAACTTGTCTAACGGCAGAACTTGTCTAACGGCAAGTTGGTATATCCGCTTTGACTCCTTCACCATAAAAAAGTGGTAAACTCTTGTCATTAAATATTAGATATTAGCTTTCTTGGACTTAATAAGGTTGTCTTATCTCTTCCTTTTATAATATATCACTCACAAAAGATGTACAAGTAGATTCTACTGGCAGCGGGAATTATTATCTTAACCAAACTGCCAAAACGATTTTTTACCTGGAAAATTTAATTTTTAATAGTAGTATTTAGTTTCAATTATTAAAATTGTCAAAATTTTATCTCTATTTCATTTAAGTAATTAATATTAGCTTACAAATACTTAAGATTTACAAACTCTGTTGATAATTGCATATAAAATGGTTAGAATATAAAAATGGGTTACCTATATATGGAACTCCTGTTAACAAATTGAAAAGGTGTAAAGGCTAACACGCCAGAATCGAGGTAAAATTGGAAACTGTATTAGAAGTAAAGAATCTAAAAAAAAGAATTGGTAAAGCTGAAATTATCAAAGACATATCATTTACCATTCATCAAGGAGAAATTTTCGGCTTTCTTGGACCAAATGGCTCAGGCAAAACAACTACTATAAAAATGCTGGTAGACCTAATATCTATGGATTATGGAACAATTAATATTCTAGGATTTGATATAAGAAAAGACCGTGAAGCCGCATTAGAACATATCGGAGCTGTTGTTGAAAATCCTGAACTCTACAGTTATCTGTCCGGTTACGAAAATCTTATGCAAATCGCAAGAATTAGAGGAATATCCAAAGACAGAATTAGGGAAGTAATTCATTTAGTTGGATTAGAAGGCAGAATCAAGGACAAGATGAAAAGGTATTCACTTGGTATGAAACAAAGACTTGGCTTAGCTGCTGCACTTTTATCCGACCCACAACTATTGATTTTAGATGAACCTACCAACGGACTAGATCCTAATGGAATTATCGAACTTCGAAATATTCTAAAAAAACTGGCAAAAGAAAAAGGAATGGCCGTATTTGTATCTTCTCATATACTGGGTGAAATTCAAAACCTATGTGATACCGTTGCATTTATAGAGGCCGGTGTTATTACCTCTGTGGAGTCCATGGCTATGGTGCACAATTCTCTTTATTTTACTGTAGAAACAAAGAAAGAAGAAAACACATTAAAACTGTTACAGTCTATGAATGGTATAGTATCCGTTAAAGAAAATGAAGCTGGATATCTAATTGAACTTGAAGGCGAAAAACCTAGTAAAGTTTTAAAAGATATGATTGATAAGGGTATTGAAGTAGATTCCTTCTCCAGGCATCTAAAGGAATTAGAAGAAAGATATCTTGAAGTTATTAAAGGAGGAATACGCTAATGTTCATGGGATTAATAAAAAATGAATTCATAAAACTATTTTCAAAGAAAAAAACATATATAATCCTTTTCTTATTTATCGCCCTATCCGGTGTCTTTGTTGCAGTGAATGAAGTTTCAGAAAACAACTATTTAAAATATAATTCTCCAAAATATCGTATATCTAATATGGAGGAAAATATAAAATACCAAAAAGAATACTTAGACAATATTGCAAAAGATGAAACTCTTTCCAAAGAAGACAAAGCAAAAGAAATTGATGCCGCAAAGGAAAGTCTTAATTCCATGGAGCTTACATTAGCCGAATTAAAAAAATCCATGATAAATGAAAGTGAAATAGACTGGAAAAAAGATGCCCAAACACAACTGGATTCTTTAAAAGAGAAATATAAGACAGCTGATGAAAATAACAAAGCTAATTTACAAAAAAATATTGATAGACTTCAAACTCACATCAATCATAATATTCCTTTGGATGAAGCCAACTTAAACAAAGGCTTTAACTATTTATTATTAAACATAATTGTAGTTGCTTCTGGTTTCCTTGCATTTGGACTAATCCTATTTAATGCGGATTCCGTATCTACAGAATACAATCCCGGAACTTTAAAGTTCTTACTAATACAACCTGTTACCAGAGTAAAAGTATTATTAAGTAAATATATTGTTATGATTATCAGTTCTCTCATACTTATTATGGTAACACAGCTGCTCTTCTGCTTTGGTGTAGGAGTAGTAAAAGGCTTTGGTAGTTTGAACAGACCAATATTAGCAGGTTTTAAATATGAGTTCGTAGTTGAATTTGGACAAAAAGTATTAAAAGAAATTCCTAATTCTGCTAGCTATATTCCTCTTTCAGAATTTTTATTGAAAGCCTTTTTATTAGAAGGTATTTTTATTATTGTAATGGTTTCCTTTATCTTTATGATTTCAACCATTTCAAAATCAAGCGTAATTGCAATGACTATTACTATTGGGGCCTTACTTGGAACTAACATTATATATATGCTGTCAACCACTTATCGAAGCTTTTCGCCATATATATTCTTCCATTTCACCAACATTGAAGCAATCATTACAGGTACTATTGTACAAGAAACACGAGCATTACAATTTACAATTAATAATGTAATTATTGTATCAATTATTTCTAGTATTGTATTTATATTAGTGGCCTTGGGTGTATTTAAGAAGAGAGATATTCAGATTTAACTCTTTAAGAAATGTGAATCATATTCTTTATATTTTTACTTTATATTTTTATATTTTTACTAAGATTCTTCGCCTTTCAGGCTCAGAATGACAAAAAAAGTTACCTCCCATGGTTAGGTTAAGTAATATCTGAAAACTATGTAATACCTGAAACTCATGGGAGGTAATTTATTATTTTCTAGTAAACACCTGTCTATCGAACCCTAACTAAGGAATTCCTGCCTAATGAACTCCTACCTAACGAACTTCTATCTAATGAACCCTTGCCTAGTGAGCTCCTGTCTAGCGGACTCTTGTCTAATGAACCCCTCTGTCTAGCGAACTCCTGTTATATCCTTT
>CALDJN010000007.1 GCA_937901695.1 uncultured Anaerocolumna sp. | reverse complement strand
TTTCATATGGGAGAAGCTTGGAAGAAAGCTCCGGTTATATTCGAAGCATGCTGGCATATGAATGATTGGTATCTACAAGGATGGGACATTGATTATATTATTGATGAATCTCTGAAATGGCATATATCTTCCTATAATAATAAAGGGACTACGGTTCCAGAGCCATGGAAGAACAACGTTACCCGTTGGCTTAAAAAGATGGGCTATCGTTTTGAAATAAGAAAGTTCGTCTATGATAGTCAAGTTACCAAAGGACAAAGCATTGAGATCAGTGCACTTCTAGCCAATGTGGGTGTGGCACCAATCTATCATAAGTATCCTTTAGTTCTACGATTAAGAAGTGAAGAAGACGTCTTCACTTTACGTAGTCAGGAGGACATTCGTTCATGGCTTCCAGATAGAGATATCCTTTGGAAAGAGAAGTTTCAATTACCGCAAGAGATCCCTAGTGGAAGCTATGTATTGGAAGTAGGTATTGAAACTGGAGTGAAAGAAATCGGAAATATTAAATTAGCCATTGCTGGGGAAATTAACGGTTATTACCCCATGGGGCTACTATTAGTGGAATAGGGGGGATTGGATTATGGAGAACAAGATTTTTGCATATGAGGAATGCGTCCGATACTGTGGATTTGATAATTTGCCAGAAGGGTTGGAAACCTACTATAAGCAATACGTTGCAGATGCCAGCACATGTCTGATTGAGAGGGAATTTCTGAATCAGCTGTTTGCACGGTTCCAGGTTCCTGAGCAGAAGCAAAAGCTATTAGGAAATGCCTTGGATGCCATCGAAAACGATAAAATGCTATTTCATTTTACAAAGTTTCTAGTTTGGGATATGTGCTCTGCAAGAAACCGATGTGATGTGGACAATTATAACAATTTAACACCAGAATGTCTGGGGGAACATAAGAAACCATACTCCTTTCTGCTACTCTTAGCATGCGTTCGTCCTTCGATTAAGCAGATGGAGCAAAGAGGAATTCCGAAAGAATACTATGAAAAAATTCCTTACCAGCCAATGGAAGGACAATTTAAGAAACTGGTTGAAAAGGGAGATGTGACGGTAAGCGATTTTCCTTGGGATATGAACTTTTATACATGCTCCATATTCTTACTGGATCGTTTCTTCTTTATCCCTTATCGATTTGAAGATAACTTTACCATGTATCGTAACCACAACACCAAACAGGTGGTAGCTTTGCGACATGGACAGGAGGAGTTCCGTAGAGATGGGCAGCGCAATGGTATCAACAAAGTCTTTGACGAGGAAGGAAAGTTTCAGTCCATATGGAAAGAAGATAATACACAGATCACTGCAAACCCAATTAACCCTATGGGTTATGTCGAAAGAAAAACTGTTACCCTTTTAAAGAATGAATGGGAGCTTGCTTTAGAGCAAGGTGACATCCTACTAGCCTTACACGTACCGTCAGGTCCTGGATATAATCCAGAAAGACTGAAATCCTCCATGGCAATGGCTTTGGAATTCTATGGCAAGTATTTCCCGGAGATACCAGTCAAAGGCTTCTGGAGTGAAAGCTGGCTTTATGACTCCAGGCTGTCCTTAATCTTAGATGTCGATAAGAGCAATATTGTTAAGGTGCAGAGACAGTTCTATCTGTATCCAATTGAAGAGGGTGATGATATGTTTCGCTATGAAGCATTCGGAGATTGGAAGGCGGATCCACTGAAGGCCAATCCGACAACCTCTTTGCAAAAGGCGGCAATCGAATATATGAAGACAGGAGCCAGGTTCAATACCCTTAGTATGATTGTACTTAAGGAAGAAGTGGATGTTGTCGGCAATATGCCTTATATAACGGAAGATGACATAGCTCATTTCCATGAGGTTGTAGATAGCCACCTAGGAAAGGAAAATCAATGAAGAAGGGGGATCGTCCATGGGAAAATATGCATTAGAGAATTATGAAAAATTAAAGACATATAAGATACGTCCACAGCCACTTCCAGAGGCTCCGGAGAATAAAGGTAGAGGCCAGTTTCATATGATTACACTTACGTGGAGGGAACTGGAACCTGCAAGAGGGGAGTATCATCTAAGTGAACTACATCGCTTGATTGCCGATACATCCAATCCAATCCTAAGGATTGAAAAGGATATTCCTTCTTGGGTAACAGAGCAAGCAAGTGAATGCTTTGCTTCCTTTATTCGTAAAATTGCTAGCAGTCTGCGTGGAAATCACAATTTAGAGGGTATCATTATCTCAACGATGGAAGCCTGTAGTCATGAATGGGAAGCCTATATAGATGCTTTCGGCGATCAAATACTGTTTGCGGATATCTATGACCTAGAGTTAATTCAATATTTAACCGTACATAATATAGATTTTGGCCTTCTTGTTAAATGCAGCGAAGCAAATTGGATTTCTTGCTGTGAGAAATTCGCGGAGCATCATTTACAAGAGCTTTGGGAAAAGAGACCAGTACTTCTACAGATCGAGGATTCTTCCTGTGGCCCTCATATCGCTAGGCAGGCATTGGCATGGCACGCCTCCATGGCGAATGTGCCTATGGACTTTGGTTTCAGCATTACCTTAAGAAGGATGACATATCCAAAGCAGGTTTCCAGCAAGGGAGCTTTACCAATACGGTTTTGGTTCGTGAATACGGGAAGTGCTCCCTGTTATCGAGATTTTAAAGTATGGATACGATTGCAGGAAGGGGCTAATCGGTACGATATCCCATTACAGGTCAACTCGAAAGACTGGTTCCTAGGGGACATCACCTATAATGAAATCGTTAAATTACCGGAAATGCTTCCGGGTAACTATAAAGTTTCCCTGGGTATATTCTTCGAAGATCAGTCACCGATGCAGCTTAATATAAATTGCATTATGAAAGAAGGCTACTATGAGCTTGGCAATATAGTAGTCGATATGGTCTCTAGAGAGGAATATTTCAAAATATGGGATGACTATTATCCTGAGGGATATTACCCTTTGGAGGATCCACAAATCCCAGAGTAAGGCTAATCTTGTATGACCTGAGAAATGGATTAAAATGATTAAGCAAATTAAAAATAGAATAAATAAGTTGTATTTTAGTAAAGAAGAACTAACGGATCAAGATTATAGAGATAGTCAAAGAAATCTTATCATATCAGATACGACGACACAGATGATTAATGCAATTATAGCTGGGACATTTTTTATTGGATATCTGAATTATATAGGAGTCTCCCAGCAGTATAGCGCTATTATTGGAGCAATTCCGCAACTTGGTTCACTTCTTATGATGTTTTCGCCCTATGTGTTCGAGCGACTAAAAAATCGCAAGTTACTTATCTGTATATGTTGCTTTTTGTTCCGATTTTCCGTGAGTACGGTAGTGTTTGTACCATATATAACGGATAACTTTACGTGGCGGATGCTACTGATTACAATAATCTATGGCTTTGGGTACTTTACAGCAGGGTTTGTAACACCTGGACTTAGTAATTGGACCTTGGATGTAACACCAATGAAAAGTAGAGGAAGATTCTTAGCTATAAAAAGTATGATATCCATGTTAAGTGTATCCCTACTTACTTTGTTTCTGGGAAGGATGCTAGATTATTATCGGTTACAGAATCGAACTATGATTGGTTTTAATATCATGTTTGGAATATCTTTGGGTTTATCTGTATTGGATTTTATTCTATTATCCCATATCCATGAACCGAAGATATCACGTAAAACAATTCAAATTACATTACGCCAGCTAATCCTTGAACCGCTAAAGAGTAAGCAATTTCGAAAGATTATATTGTTCTTAAGCATTTGGAATTTTGGGATACAGATATCCATATCCTTTATCTCTATATTTATGATTACATCGCTTAAACTGAGTTATTCTTTTATCTCGGCTGCGAATGTAACAGCAAATTTAGCATCCATGGTTCTTTACTATCTATGGGGATACTTGGCAGACAGATTCTCCTGGATTAAGGTCTTAAGAGTAAGTAGTGTTATTATCGCCGGCTGCTATTTTGGATGGTCCTTGATATCACCGGCAAATGCGCAGGTGCTCGTTGTTATACTGCAGGTTTTACTTACCAGTAGTACAGGTGCATTTCATATGTCAACAAATACGCTACAATATGATTTGGCGCCTGTGGTTGGTAAAACCGCATATTTAGGTGTCGCTTCCGCAATATCCTATGTGATAGGCTTTACTGGTGCATTATTCGGATCTGGATTATATAGTTCTATTCAGAAACTTGATAGCACAAATTTCAATTATCCGATGGATAGCCTGCAAATATTGTTCTTTATCACAGGTGTTATATTAATAAGTGTTTTATGGTTAATACCAAGACAACATAAGTTACTGGAAGATAGAAATCGAATTAGGAGGTAATAAATTTGAAATTAGCATTGATTGGGGCTGGGCAACGAGGGATGATTTACGCAAACTATGCATATGACTCCAAGAACGTGGATATTGTTGCAGTCGTTGAACCAGACGAAACAAGAAGAAAAGTAGCAGCAAAGAGCTTTCATGTTCCAAAGGATCGGCAGTTTGCTTCTTCCGAGGATTTCTTTGCTCTAGGAAAGATTGCAGATGCTATTATCATTGCTTCAATGGATAGAGACCATTATAAGCAGTCAATGAAAGCACTAGAGCTTTCCTATGATATCCTTTTAGAAAAACCAATTTCTCCGGATCCAGGGGAATGTCTGAATATCCAGGAGAGAGCCAATGAAAAAGGATGTATGGTTACGGTTTGTCATGTTCTACGTTATACCAGCTTCTTTATAAAATTAAAAGAGATTATTGATAGTAAGGAACTGGGAAAAGTAATATCCATTCAACATAATGAGAACATTGGTAATTTCCATATGGCCCATTCTTTTGTAAGAGGAAATTGGAGGAGAAGTGATTTGTCTAGTTCCCTCATTATGCAGAAGTCCTGCCATGATATGGATATCCTAGCTTGGCTGGCGAACTCCAATACAAAACGAATTGCATCCTTTGGTGGTCTACAGTTTTTTAAAGAAGAAAATGCGCCAGCCAATAGTACTGATCGTTGCCTTCACTGTCCCGCTGCAAAAGGCTGTCGGTTTGATGCCAGAAAGGCATACCTTCCTATTCGAGGTAGCTGGCCAGCAATGGTGTTAACCCAGGATCAAACGGTGGAAGGCATTGAAAAAGCCTTGGAGGAAGGACCTTATGGAAGATGCGTGTATCGATGCGATAATGATGTCTGCGATCATCAGGTAGTTTTAATCGAATTTGATAACGATATTAAAGTAAGCTTTCATTTAAGTGGATTTACCAATAAAATTAGCCGTACGATTAAAGTTATGTGCGAGCATGGAGAAATCCGAGGAGATGCTGAACAGAACTTAATTGAAATAACGCATTTTGCTTCAAATCAAGTAGATGAGTATTCACAGACCGTTATTCACACACAAATCGATGAAGGCGGTCATGGTGGTGGTGATGTTCGGTTAATGGATGATTTCTTGAGCAATCTGGAAGCAAAGAACAAAAGCAGTATATCCTCTATTGATAAGTCTGTAGAAAGCCATCTTATGGCTTATGCAGCAGAGGAAGCCAGAAGAACTGGTTGTGTTGTAGATGTAAAGGAGCTAAGAAAACGCTTCCAAAGTAGTAAACAGTAATCGCAATTTTAAGGATGGTGAAGATATGAATGCTGAATTAACAGCAGCAAAGAAAGAAAGACCCTTGAATAAGAATGGTTTCCTATATGAAATGAAAAAGAACCGTGTGTTATACCTGATGTGCGTACCTGCAATCTTTTTGCTTATTATGTTTGCCTACTTACCATTTGCGGGAATATGGATGGCATTTACGGATTATAATGTGGTCGATGGAATATTCGGCAGCGAGTTTGTGGGATTGGACAACTTTAAATTTTTCTTTCTGAACAATAGTACCTCATGGAAAGTTATCTATAACACCCTTTATATTAACTTTTGGGGACTTGTTTTAGGAACCATTGTGCCGATAATGATCGCAATATTATTGAATGAGATTCGCAGAAAGCGCTTCAAGAAAGTGACTCAAAGCATCATGTTCTTTCCTTATTTTTTATCTTGGGTTGTTGTAGGTGCAATTATCTATGGTCTGTTCTCCTCTGAGGTTGGTGTTGCAAACAATGTTCTGCAAATGTTAGGAATGGAGAGGATTAGTTGGTATTCCGAACCCAAATATTGGAAACCCATTATCATCCTTTTTAATGTATGAAAATGGAGTGGCTATAATTCCATCATTTACCTGGCGGCTATGGCCAACTTCGATGCAAGCTTATATGAAGCCGCGAAAGTAGATGGCGCCAATAAGTTTCATTCGATTCTGTATCTTACCTTGCCAATGCTGAAACCAACGGTAATAATCCTTACGCTTATGAGTGTTGGACGTATCTTCTATGGTGATTTTGGAATGATTTACGGTATTATAGGTAACAATCCAGTCCTTATGGATGAAGTCTCCGTTATTGATACCTATGTATATCAGACAATGCGTACCATGGGCTTCTCTTATTCGACTGCAATTGGTTTGTTCCAATCGGTTATGGGCCTGATTTTAGTTACCATATCCAATCGGATGGCGAAGAAAGTAAATGAAGGAGAGGGGTTATTCTAAGATGCGTAAAACGAAAACATTAAGTGATAAATTATTAATGATATTTGCCTATGGCTTCATTGGTTTATTTGCATTTTTGTGCTTATATCCATTGCTATTGGTTCTTGGCGTATCCTTCTCTTCAGAAAAGGATATCGTGCAAAGTGGATATGCAGTTATACCGAAGAATTTTAGCCTTGATACCTATCTTTATATTTTTGTAAACAGTGGAAAAAGGATTTTAAAATCCTATGGGGTCACCATTTTCATAACCATTGTTGGTACCTTGAGTTCGATCATGATTACTAGTATGATTGCCTTTGCAATTTCTCTCAAACGATTGAAATACCGTAATGTGATTGCCTTTGTCTGTAACTTTACGATTATCTTTTCTGCAGGTTTGATTCCTTGGTATATCGTATGCGTAAATATGTTTCACTTGAGAAACAACATATTGGCATTAATCCTACCAAGTATGTTCAATGTTTGGAATATGTTCCTGATGCGAACCTACTTTCAAGGAATATCACCATCCCTATATGAAGCAGCGGAAATTGATGGTGCTAACTACTTTACCATATTTATGAAAATTGCAATGCCTCTAAGCAAAACAGCAGTTTTAACCGTCGGGTTAATGTATGCATTGGGGTATTGGAACGATTGGTGGAATGCACTTATATTTATCAATGAGAAGGAACTATTTCCATTGCAGTATTACCTATATAATATCTTATCGAATGTCAATGCCATTAGTTCTGGTTTAATTCCATCTGGGGCAAGCGGCAGTATTACATTACCTGCGGAGACAGTCAAGATGGCAGTTACCGTAATTACAATTGGACCAATCATATTCTTATATCCATTTGTTCAAAAATACTTCGTAGACGGAATTATGACTGGTGCAGTGAAAGAATAATCATGTTAGCAACCGTATAAACGGTTCTAAATAGATCAAAAAATTAGGAGGAAGAGTAATGAAGAAAAGCAAGTTAATCATTTTGTTAGCAACAATGCTCCTGCTTGTTTCATTTAC
>CALDJN010000006.1 GCA_937901695.1 uncultured Anaerocolumna sp. | reverse complement strand
ATCTTCTCATATATGGTGACAGAGGCTTTCGTTTGATTCCACATAGGAAATGCATTGATTAAGAAATTACTCATGGACATGGTCAATTGAAAGATAAAGCCTGCTTTTCCCAAGGTGATACCATTTCCCATATAACTGGCAAGATAGAGCAAAACGGCTATGGATACAACAAAGGCTAATATATGAATTACATTCCTTTGTAACTCGTTGAATACATTGGCAGCAAATTTGCTGTTTTCCACTTGATTAATGGTCCCAAGACTTTTCTTTAGGAACTTATCTTCCATATTATTAAGTTTTAATATTTCCATACCATTAAAGGTGTTGGAGATATCTGTAGTAAACTTCTCATTGGACTGAGAGATTTCCTGCTCCAGTTTGGTGGTTTTTCTTGAAAATAAAGTTGCCAGTGCAAAAAGTATTATAGAAACGATTATCATGCCTATTGCAATTTTATAATCCATAAATACTAAAAATATAAAGGAAAGTATAAACATTCCTACATTAATTAGAAAATTAAGTAAACTGATAAAAAACTTATTTTCAAAGGTATTAACATCATTGATTAAGTTGGATATGTATATATCTTTTGATTTTAGAGAATATTGCTTGAAGGTCATATTCATAATCTTATCAAAAGCTTGCCTTCTAACATCTAATATGGTGTCTCTCATGTAGCGTATACGCAGCATACGTGAAATCAGGAAGTTAATAGGAGAATATATATGAAAAGAATGGTTATTACTACAACAAATTTATAATAACCTAAATCTTTCTTTTCTAATGCACCTAAGATTAATGCAAATACACCCATTCTGGCAAAGTGTTCTACAATAAACATAAAAGTTGCAAACAAATATTGTATAAATTTGTTTCCTCTTTTTAAGAGCAGTTCTTTCATTGCGTATAACCAACCTTTCTACGTGCTATTTTTTGTATTTCTTAAGAGTAAAAACATTGACTTAAGTGCAAAAAGCCGAAATATAGTTTACTAAATGAAGGGGATGTTGGTACGAAAGTTACTATAAGAGTAGAATCTATATAAATCCATATAAGAATATTTTTTCAGATAAATACCTTACAGGATAATATTGTATACCTTACCATGCATGGTATTATTTGTATAGAGGAAAATACTTAATAATTTATTAAGCATTAAAAAGATTAAACGGGGGTGTTACAAAACTGTTATTGCCATGAAAACGTGTCATTGCCATGAAAACGTGTCATTGCCATGAAAACGTGTCATTGCCATGAAAGCGTGTTATTGCCATGAAAGCATGTCATTGCCATGAAAGCGTGTCATTCTGAGCAAAAATTCAACGAAGTTGAATTCGCTCTCAGAATGACAAAGTTTGTTATACCCTTAACTGCATAATTCAATACTATTGTTATACCATTAACTGCATAATTCAATACTATTGTTATACCCTTAACCGCATAATTCAATACTATTGTTATACCATTAACTGCATAATTTAATATTATTGTTATACCATTAATTACACTAATTGCCTAATTCAATACTAATTTGCGTAAATTTATCAAGAATATCATCTACTTTCATATTCTTCTTTTCTTCACCAGACTTATCAAGAATTACATTTCCTTGATGCATCATAATAAGGCGGCTGCCATATTCTACAGCATAACGCAGATTGTGGGTTACCATAATAGTAGTTAACTTTTTCTCTTTTACTATTTTATCTGTTAATTCCATAATAACCTCTGCTGTTTTTGGATCCAGGGCAGCAGTATGCTCATCTAAGATTAAGAATTCAATTGGTGTCATGGTGGACATAAGAAGTGACATTGCCTGTCTTTGTCCACCGGATAGGGAACCTACCTGTATACTTAGTTTATCTTCAAGTCCCAGATTTAGAGAACGTAGCAGCCCGCGATAATAATCGATTCTGCTTTTGGTAGTTCCTCTGCTTAGATTAAAAGGTTTTCCCTTGTTATCTGCTAATGACATATTTTCTAAGATTGTCATATTAGGGCAGGTACCCATGGAAGGGTTCTGGTAAACACGGCCAATGTGGCGGCAACGTTTGAATTCCGGTATGTTAGCAATATCCTTATTATTTATAATAATTCTGCCCCTATCAATAGGTATGCTGCCGCAAATAATATTTAACATGGATGTTTTTCCGGAACCATTGCTTCCAACAACGGATACAAATTCCTGGTCTTTAATAGTCAGATTAAACCCGTCGAACAGGCACATTTCATTTATGGTTCCTGGATTATAGAATTTATTGATATTACGTAATTCAAGCATTGGACTTCACCTTCCTTTTTCGGTCGCTGCTTATTACCAAGATACCTAGGAATAAGATGGCGGTAATCAGTTTTAAATCACTCGCTGGCATTCCCAGGGAAATAGCAATGGAAACACAAAGTTTATACAGTAAAGAACCAATAATAACAGCTGTGGTAGATTTTATAAAGGAAACCTTTCGAAATAGGTTGGTTCCTATGATTACACTTGCAAGCCCAATGGTCATGGTGCCGGTTCCCATACTAATTTCAAAGAATCCGGATTTCTGACAATAAATAGCACCGGATAAGGCAACAAATCCATTTGCCAATGCCAGACCAATGATTTTTATTTTCCCTTTATCAACGGCAAGAGAAGTAACCAAGGTAGGATTATCGCCAATTGCACGTAGCAAATAACCGGATTTGGTATTTAAATAAAAGTCTAAAATTAATTTCAAAATTAATATTATAATAAATAGAAGAATAACCGTAATATAGGGTTTTAAACTGTCAGGTATATATTTTTCTAAGAAACTATTTTCAAAAATGGTATCTTTTGAAAAGATTGCCACGTTTGATTTGCCTGCAATTCTTAAATTAATGGAATACAAAGCCGTCATCATAATAATTCCGGAAAATAAGTCTCGTACTTTTAATTTTACGTGAATTAAACCTGCTATGGTTCCTGCCAAGGCACCGGCTAAGAAGGAGATAAACAAGGTTAACACTGGGTTTACACCTGCAATTATTAACACTACAGCTACAGCTCCTCCTAATGGGAAAGTTCCGTCTACTGATAGATCCGGAAAATCTAATATTTTATAGGTAATGTATACACCAAGAGCCATAATTGCATAAGCAAAGCCTTCTTCTAAAACACCTAGAATAAAATTAAATAGAAATACTAGAAATTCTGCCATGTTTATCTCCTTTCTAAGGTTATTGTGCTATGGTATCAAACATTTGGGCAGCAGAATCCACCATGTTATCTGGTAAAGTGATTCCAAGGTTTTTTGCTACAGCAGTGTTACCATAAAATTTAGCTTCTTTAATTATTTCAAAATTCATTTCACTTGCTTTACTTTCGCCCTTTAATATTTTAGCAGCCATTTTGCCAGTTTGAATACCTAGTTCATAATAATCAAGCCCCATAGCAGCCAGGCAGCCAATTTTCACTTGTTCTATTTCACTTCCAAATACCGGTATT
>CALDJN010000005.1 GCA_937901695.1 uncultured Anaerocolumna sp. | reverse complement strand
AGGGAGAGGCTTATTACTGTTTCTGTACAAAGGAAAGATTAGAAACCCTAAAAAGCGTAGTTTCCGAAGAAGAAGATAAAGAAATTATAAAATATGATAAACACTGTTTGCATTTATCCAAAGAAGAAGTGGAAGCAAATCTTGCAGCAGGAATGCCTTATGTTATTAGACAGAATAACCCAACAGAAGGAACCACTACATTTCATGACGCAATTTATGGTGATATTACTGTTGATAACGAAGAATTGGATGATATGATACTTATAAAGTCTGACGGCTTCCCTACTTATAATTTTGCCAATGTAGTAGACGATCATTTAATGAGTATCACTCATGTGGTTCGTGGAAATGAATATTTATCTTCATCACCAAAGTATACAAGGCTTTATCATGCATTTGGATGGGAAGAACCAATCTATGTACATTGTCCTTTGATTACCAATGAAGAGCATAAGAAATTATCCAAACGCAGCGGACATTCTTCCTTTGAAGATTTATTAGAGCAGGGATTTGTTACAGAAGCCATTGTTAACTTCATCGCACTTCTTGGCTGGAGTTCCCCTAGTAATGAAGAAATATTCTCCTTAGAGGACTTAATTAAAGAATTCGATTATCGTCATATTAATAAAGCACCTGCTGTTTTTGATTTGAATAAATTAAGATGGATGAATGGTGAATATATTAAGAAAATGGATAATGAAAAATATTATGAAATGGCTATTCCATATATTAAAGAAGTCATTCATAAAGACTTAGATTTATACAAAATAGCAGATTTAGTAAAATCCAGAATAGAAACATTCTTAGATATTAAAGACCTGATTGATTTCTTTGAAGAGTTACCGGAATATGACACAGCAATGTATACTCATAAAAAGATGAAGACCAATGAAGAAATATCCTTAGGGGTTCTAAAAGAACAATTACCATTATTAGAAGCTTTAGAGGATTACTCTATTCCAGCCATTGAAGAAGTAGTTATGAATTATATTGGACAAAAAGGCATTAAGAATGGTACTGGATTATGGCCTCTTAGAACAGCAGTATCCGGAAAACAATCAACACCAGGCGGTGCATATGAAATCATGAATATTATTGGCAAGGAAGAAAGCATTCGCCGTATCAAAATTGCTATAGATAAATTAAGCAATCTTTAATGCCTATGGATATAAATGAATCACAAATAAAAGCAATAAATCATAATAAAGGGCCCATGCTTGTATTAGCTGGGCCTGGTTCTGGAAAAACCCTTGTTATTACAAGAAGAACTGCCAAATTGATTGAAGAATACGGAATAAATCCTCAAAATATTTTAGTAATTACATTTACAAAGGCAGCGGCAGAAGAGATGAAAGGGCGATTTGGCCGTCTGACTTCCGGCAAATGTAATGGAGTAAACTTTGGAACTTTTCATGCTGTATTTTTTACAATTCTAAAATATGCCTATGGCTTTCAAGCGTCTAATATTATCCGTGAAGAACAAAGATACCAATATATGAGAGATATCATAGAACAGAATAATTTAGAAATTGAAGATGAGAAAGACTTTATTTCAGGCATTTTCTCGGAAATTAGTTTAGTAAAAGGGGAAGGCTTGGACTTAGATCATTATTATTCCATTAGCTGTTCAGAAGAAATCTTTAAAAAAATATATGAAGCATATGATAATAGACTTAGAAGAGCTAATTTAATAGATTTTGATGATATGCTGGTCCTATGCTATGAATTGTTAAGAGAAAGGCAGGATATTCTGGCGATTTGGCAGAAGAAGTTTCGGTATATCTTAATTGATGAATTCCAGGATATTAACAGAATACAATATGAAATTATCAGGCTCCTTGCATTACCGGAGAATAATCTGTTTATAGTGGGTGATGATGACCAGTCTATCTATCGTTTTCGTGGCGCTAAGCCTGAAATCATGTTAAACTTCCAAAATGACTATCCTAATGCAAAAAAGATTCTTCTGGATACTAATTACCGCTCATCTGCTAACATTGTCAGTAAAGCTGCATCTTTAATTAAGAATAATACGAAAAGATTCGAAAAGAACATAAAAGCAGTGAAACCACTTGGACATGATGTGGTGATTAAAACCTTTAAAGAGTTAAAAGAACAAAACAGCATGGTAGTAGCGAATATATTACAGTATTATAAACTAGGAATACCATTTTCCAATATGGCTGTTTTATTTCGCACCAATACTGGACCAAGAGCTTTAATAGAAAAAATGATGGAGTATAATGTTCCTTTTCAAATGAAGGATATGGTGCCAAACATTTATGACCATTGGATTGCAAGTAATATTATAGCATATATTAAATTAGCAATGGGAAGCAGGGACAGAGGTATTTTCTTACAGATTTCTAACCGGCCAAAAAGATATCTTAACAGGGAATGTTTTGCCGAGTCTCAAGTGGAATTTGCAAAATTAAGGGAATATTATAGTGATAAGGACTGGATGATAGACCGAATTGATAAATTAGAATATGACATCCATCTGCTAAAAACTATGAGCCCATTTGCAGCTATTAATTATATTCGAAAAGGAATCGGCTATGAAGAATATTTATCGGAATATGCAGATTACCGAAGAATAAAAGGGGATGAGTTAATTGATACCCTTAATGAACTGCAAGAAGCTGCCAAGCCATATAAAACCTATGAGGAATGGTTCCAGCATATTGAAAATTATAAGGCTGAATTAAAGGAACAGGCCAGCAATAGGCGGAATAAAGACCGTGACAGTGTAACTATGGCAACTATGCATAGCTCAAAAGGCTTAGAATATGAAGTGGTCTTTATCGTAGATGCCAACGAAGGCATTACCCCTCATAGAAAAGCAGTTATCGATGCAGATTTAGAAGAAGAGAGAAGACTATTCTATGTAGCCATGACACGTGCCAAAGAATACCTTCACATCTATTCCGTAAAAGAGCGCTACAACAAAGAACTAACCTGTTCCAGATTCGTAGGAGAACTCCTGCTGGATAAAGAGAAACTAATCCCCGGAACCAAAGTGGAGCATAAAACCTACGGACAAGGTGAAATCAAAGAAAATAAACAGGGCAGATTGGTAATCTATTTCGACCGTCTAAAGAAAGAGAGAACCTTAGATTTAGAATTTTGTGTGCAGAATATGCTATTAACAATTTTAGAAGAAAAACAATAGATATTAAAGAAGGCAAAACATTACTGTCATTCCCATGAAAGCGTCCATTGCTATGAAAGTGTGTATCGTTATGAAAACATGTCATTCCCATGAAAGCATGTCATTCTGAGCGAAAATTCAACGAAGTTGAATTCGCGAAGAATCCCT
>CALDJN010000004.1 GCA_937901695.1 uncultured Anaerocolumna sp. | reverse complement strand
CCTTGAAAATAAAAGGTTTTATATAAAAAATGGGGTGTCAGACTTGACACTACCTGCGGATTAAAAGAGGTGATTATATGAAATTGGCAATTGGTTGCGATGAAGCTGCTTATAATCTGAAAGTTGAGGTCATGAAGCACTTAAAGACAAAGAACATAGAATATAAAGATTTTGGCGCAAAAAAAGGTGCTGTTGTATTATATCCGGATGTAGCGGTAACCGTCGCCCAAGCAATAGCAAAAGGAGATTTTGAAAGAGGAATCTTACTGTGCGGAACAGGAATAGGAATGGCTATTTCGGCAAATAAAGTTCCAGGTATCAGGGCAGCGGTTTGTCATGATCCTTATTCGGCTGAACGTTCCAGAAAAAGCAATAATGCCCAAGTTATGTGTATTGGTGAACGTGTTATTGGCGTGGAGCTTGCTAAATATCTGATTGATATTTGGTTGGATAGTGAATTCTCAGGCGGCACTTCCATCCCTAAAGTGGATAAGATAATGGAATACGAACAATCTTTTATAAAACAAAGTTAAGAACTACCCTTCCTATATATGAGGCTGTTGAAAAATAGCTTTAATAATCCTAGCTATTTAATGGTTAATAAACCGCACTCTATGTCAAGGATAAAAGAAAAGAGAGCATCAATTCCGATAGTTATGGAATTGATGCTTTTAACTTTGCTGCCTCAGCGAATATAGCTTATGTCATTTTTACACGATGCCTATAGCTCTTTTTGTGCAATAGGAAATTGTTCCACAATTCCTATAAAAACAGAAGAAATAGTAGCTTACATTAAATTAGCCTTAAAAACAAGCTTTTCAATGAAAGAGATATATAATAGAAAAACTGTTCGCAGAGAGGTATCCATGGGAAGAAAAGAAGACTAGAACACTAGAATTTTGAAACTATACAAGATATATTTTTATGGTTAAGTTCATTTTAGAAAAGGTAATAGCCAATTATGGCTGCTACTTCATTTACCTGCTCATATAAATTCTATACTAACTAAATACAATTCTCGAAGGAATGCTATATTGATTTTTATGATTTTTACATATCTTGATCGTTTTATAGTTTCATATTTTACATAAACTTAGGAACAAACATTAGGCAAAAAGATGCAATGCCACCAACGGTATACAAACCGTTAACAACAGGGCAAATTTTCATAAGGTTGTTCTGAAAGAAAAGGAGTGATTACAGTTAATGTAGTTGTTCCTTTTTATTAATGGTTCTATCGCAATAAAAGGTTGATAATATGAACAAATAAATGTATGGATTTAGCATACCTATCTTATAAGTGTAAGAAAGTCATGGAAATAATATGGTAATATGTGTTATAATATGCAATATAGTTAAATCTGAATTGTAATCGATTGCGAACAACTAAAATCATGTAGGAGGGGAATATGGGGAAAGTATTATTGAACTGGACTTATGAGTTTGATATGATTGAATGCCCAGATTATATCTCAAATAATATAATAGAATATGTTAAAAAATTTGATATGTGGATATCTGATAAAAGCAATCATCATGAGTATTGGACAAAGGATTGTTTTAATAATGATGCATTGTGTTTTGGAAGTGAAGCCTTCGTCAATTGGTTAAATAAGTATGTTATACAAAAACAAGATAAAAACGTAATATTTGTTAAAAGAAATTTTCAGGCTGATGACGAAGAAAAGAAATTACCTCATGTATATTTTTAATTTTTATAATTTGATTGCACAATTGCAATCCTAAATTTAGTAATTGAAGCAATAGGGAGGAGATAAAATATGAGTGTTAGTGTGATTGGGGGTGCGGATGGACCAACATCAATACTACTTAGAAGAACAACTGGATTAAGGTGGATAAATATATTTGGTTTACTCATTGTAATAGTGATGTTGTTGCCGAACATTATATATGCTGTAAAATTCCGCGGTATGGAGAATAAATGTAATAATAAAGTAATGAATATCATAGAGCAAATTGGTAGATATACATCTATATTTTTGATAATCTTCAATATTGGTCTGGATAAGCTTGGATTCCCATCACCAGAGGCATTTATAATCTATTTTGCTGGAAATATTATACTTTTAATCGCATATTGGATTATTTGGATTCTGTATTTTAAGAAGATGAGTTTGTGGAAAAGTATCGCACTTGCCATAATTCCAACGGCAATCTTCTTATTAAGCGGTATTACCTTAAGACATTATTTATTAGTGATAAGTGCTATATTTTTCGGAATTGGATATGTTTATGTGATATATCAAAATGCAAAAGCTGGTAGATTATAAAGAACTGGAACCTGAGAATGAGCGGTTGAGAAAACAATTAACAGAACGATAAGTAGGGATTTGTGGAGGAATAAACAGATGGTTGAGTTTGAAAGAACTTTTAATAACGCTGCTGCGAATTATGAGGTAAGTCGTCCAATATATGTGAAAGAATTGTATGATGCTATATTTAACTACAAACAAATCAATTCTAGCAGTAATGTACTTGAAATCGGCATTGGTACAGGAAAAGCGACTCTGCCAATACTTGAGAAAAGATGTAATCTCATTGCACTTGAACCAGGGGAACAACTGGAGAAAATTTCTAACGAGAAATTTCAAAAATATGATAATTTTTTGATGTATAATCAAACACTGCAAAACTTTATATACCCAGCTAATTCTTTTGATTTTATATATTCAGCAACAGCATTTCATTGGATTTCAGAAGAATATGGTTACAAAAGAGTCTATGAACTATTGAAAGGGGGTGGCGTATTTGCCAGATTTGCTTACCATGCCGGACAAGACAAAAGGCGGAAAGCACTTACTTTAGAAATACAGGAACTTTATAAGAGATATATGAACTTAAAAAATGAACCAAAAGAATATGGTGAAGATGAAGCTAAAAAGCTAGCTCAGATTGCAGAAAGATACGGCTTCGCCGATACAAAATATAACTTGTATTATATGACAAAAGATTTTACAGCAGATGAATATATTGGATTGTTAAAGACATAACGAAGTAAGCAGCTCTATGGAGTTGATGATGGCTCATATGGAAACAGAAATTGAGAATAGAGCAAGCCTTAATATCACGCAGAAACTAATGAATAGATTATTCAGCGTCAGTATTCCATATCAAGACATTGATATAAACGGATTGTAATTGTAAATTGACTCAATTTATATATTGTTTACTGAACGAATATTGTAAGTCAGAGTTCTCATTTCTTTTCTATATTTTGAAAATGGATTTTCTTCTGAACATTATGGGACAGGATTTCATATTCCATCTGCGCCTATGAACGACGCTGATTTTGCGGTGTTATTAAAAAAATTGGGTGAGTATGCTATTATCAATGAATACTAAGTTGATATTATATCTTGATATTATATCTTGATATTAGAAAACGTTAATGAATTCTGATTTATCGGGTTGGAAAATAGGAATTTATCTAACTAAAAATTAAGTATCAGGGGGATTTATTATGGATATTCGTATATTGAAATTGTCTAATGAAAAAGGAGCTAGTGATTCATTAAGTAGCATGGATATTTTATCTATGCATTTAGGATATTTTTTGATAAATGGAAAAGTAACATATTCAACTGATGTTCCTATTGCTAATAAACCAGATTATGTACTTTTAACACTAGGCAATGTTGAGAATCTTTGCTATTTATGTCATGTCGAAAATTATGATTATATGGGGAAAAATATGCTTTTTTTACCCGATGAAAAAGATTTTAAGGATAATGCACCAGATAAATACAAAGATGATAAAAATGTATCATGGTTACTATTTGATTCAATGCAAAAAATTCCAATTGATTTTTTGGATGAAATTTATTCAAATGGGAAAATTACTAAGTTTATTAAAGATAGTGCAAACAATAAGAATATTAAATAATGAATGTTTGTATAAACAACTTTTAACGGGGAATTATGGGCTTTGAATTAGAAGATTTTGAAATCTAAATTCCAATTTGCTGAAATTTTTGAAACCGTCTCATTGATAAGTAGTTATGGTGATAATGTATGGAGTATTAATGAAAAAATATCTAATAATTTTGTAGGATGAAAAGATAGTAACTCTAAGGGAACAAGTCAAAAGCTGGAGCAGGATAAAAAGAAATTGATTGCTTAGTTGGTAGATTATGAAGAACTGAAATCTGAGAATGAGCGATTGAGAAAATAATTAACAGTACGATACATAGAAAATTGATGAGGTAATGCTATGAATGAAAGTCTAATTGGAAAATGCGGATTCTATTGTGGCTCTTGTGTAACATTTATAAAAGGAAATTGTAAAGGATGTATACTGGAACATAATCCTGGAGATTGTTACACAAGAGATTGTGTAATAAAAAAGAAACTGCATTATTGTGGGGAATGCGAAGACTTCCCATGTGAGGTAATAATGAGTCAGCCACATACAACGGTTTTAGATAAAGATTGGCTTAAGTGGAAGAAAGTTTCGGATACTAACCGCTAAATACATACAAGTTTATTGTTAAGGGAGAGGACAGATGAAAAACAAAAACGTAAAAGTACTACTATCTACAGCCATTGGTTTACTTGCCGTGTTAACTACAATAACCACTATATTATTGATTAAGGTTATCCGACTGGAAGATAATATTGGGGTAAAGGTAAAAACAGAAGTAGATTCTGTAGATTTGGATGCATATTTAAAAGATAAATATGTAGAGGTAAGTAAAGAAGTTGACCCAGACTGGGAAAAGTGGAAGGATGTACGTTATTATTATGGATTTGATAAAAATGAACAACCAGTGTTTAATACAGTGAATGGAGTATTAGAATCAGACACCATGATATCTGTACGAGGTGGAAAAGGAAGATGGAACAACCGCTTTGTGTCTGGCGGACATGTATTTGAAGGCTGGTCAGGGAATGAGCTGAGTCGATTAACATTAATGATGGGCAAATTTCATGAGACATTTGCATGTATTCAAACTTATTCACCAGCAGGATTATATGAGAAGGAACGTCGATTTGGCTGGGTGAAAATGGGTTCAGATGAGAAGAAAAAGGGGGTAGATTTCTCTCAAGGCTGGACTAATTTTTACACCCCTTTAACATTACAAAGGAGAAGTGCAGCACCTAAAAGAGTGACAGATAGTGATTTAAATCCTCAATTACCATCAGCAAAAGTTCCAGTGGGAACTATGTATTATGATACAACATTGGAAAAAGTACGGGTAATGACAGCGGATGGTTGGAAAAGTTTTGTAGTAGAGTAGTTTAGATTACAGCTGTTAAAAAAAGAATTAAATTTTCGAGTTTAATTCTTTTTTTTAACAACCGTAATCTAATCGGTGAAAGACCGTAACTTACCCAGATAATGAACTAATTAAACGCTAATTGTAATTAAAATACAGTAAAATACAGAATAACATCATTAGTCTCAATTCTTCTGAATTGGGACTTTTTTCTTTATTGTGCCAGGCTTTCCACAGCTTTGACGTTCTATTAACTTAGTTGATATATACGTCTTTTGTGGAAACTCCGATTTATTAGTAGTATTTTTTTCTAGAATCTCTAATGCACTTTCAATCATACTATCTATAGGAATATGTATAGTTGTTAGTGCAGGTTTTATATGCCTTGTAGAAGCTAAATCATTAAAGCCTATTATGCTTATATCTTTAGGCACTTTAAAGCCTTCGTTCATAAGAGTTGCTAAAACTCCAATAGCCATGGAATCATTGGCAATAAAAATAGCCGTAGGCAAATCGCTGGTATTCTTTAGCATGTCCTGAGTTACCCGGCAACCTTCCGAATAGGAAAAATGCTCTCCGGAATATATATAATTCGGATTATATATATTATGTTTTTTCATAAATACCTGATATGCTTCCTGTCTTTCGTCTAAGTCTGGATACATACTGTTTTCAGCGCTATAACAATCAACCATGTAAGCAATTTTGCGATGACCTAAATTATAAAGGTAGTTCATAGCCTGCATAGCACCAAGATAAGTATTAGTAAGAACACAGTCATATTTCTCTTCATTTGGTTTAGAATCAATAAAGACGATATTTTCCGTAATGGAATCCAGTCTTTCAATATCTTCCTTTGCAAACTTTCCAAAAGCAATAATCCCATCAATCTTTATATCTACAGAACTAAAATAAGTACCATCAATATTTATTAATTTAAAAAGGTTTATATTTTGTAATGCACAATATTTTTCTAAGGCATTAATCAGATGCAGATAATATGGATCATCTAAAAGAGCTAATTTCGAAAAATTATCTACATAACCAATATTAAGCCTAATTGATTGTACGTTTGTCTTTTTCTTTACATATTCTAATTCTTCTGCTATATCAAAAATCTTAATTTTAGTTTCCACACTTACACTTATGTTAGGATCATGATTTAATACTCGTGAAACAGTTGCTTGGGAAACGCCAGCAGCTAAAGCTATATCTTTAATTGTTGCCATATTTTCTTCTCCACCACCAATAATATTCTTTATTTATCTAGTATAGCTTAGCCTTAGTAAAAAGTCTATAGATAATTTACTAATAAAGTGAAACAAAAATAAATAAATATTTAGTAAATTTTCAAATAAATATTTACTAAATTAATTAAATGTGTTATTATAAATCTAGCAAGTAAAATAGTATGAAAAAAGGATACCTAAGAAATCATGAGTGAAAAATTTAGCTTTGATTGGATAAACCAACCTTTGGTTTTCGAGAAAAATGTAATAGCAGCTCATTCGGATCATGAATTAATTGACTGTACTGGTAATTCAATAGAACACTTTGTATTAGATGGAGAATGGAACTTTAAGTATTTCAGAAATCTGGATGAAGTGGATATGCAGCTGATTAATGAAGGTGGAGAAAAGCTGATGAA
>CALDJN010000003.1 GCA_937901695.1 uncultured Anaerocolumna sp. | reverse complement strand
CTGTAGTTACGTTTAAAAGTTTTTTTGTAATGATATAATAAGCTACAACAGATACAATGATAATTGGGACTATGGAAAATAGTATCAGAGTTTTTCTAAAGGTATTCTTAATTGACATAGGAATCTTCTTTCGTAGAATTTTTTAAGGATAAACAATTAAATTTATGAATGTTTACATACATTTTACCAATTAAT
This sequence comes from uncultured Anaerocolumna sp., assembly GCA_937901695.1. Classification (GTDB taxonomy): domain Bacteria; phylum Bacillota; class Clostridia; order Lachnospirales; family Lachnospiraceae; genus Anaerocolumna. The sequence goes on along the minus strand of CALDJN010000003.1, from coordinate 3,454 downwards.
ATGGAGAATTGCAACAAATTAATGTGATAAATCTATGCTATTTTATGAAACTTTTAATAGATTAAAAATTCTTATTGAAAATAAAATGTATTAAAGGTATACTTGTAACATTAGTTATTTATTATATATGATAAATTAGAAGGTTGAGATATATGTATAAATTAATATGCAGAGATGGTAATGCAAAACGTGGTGAGCTTCATACCGTTCATGGTACAATTCAAACACCGGTATTTATGAATGTTGGAACAGTAGCTGCCATTAAAGGGGCAGTTTCTACAACGGATTTGCAACAGCTAAAAACCCAGGTGGAATTATCCAATACCTATCATTTACATGTAAGAACAGGTGATGAAGTAATAAAGAAGCTTGGTGGACTTCACAAGTTCATGGTATGGGATAAACCTATCTTAACGGACTCAGGCGGTTTTCAAGTGTTTTCTTTGGCTAGCTTTAGAAAAATTAAAGAAGAAGGCGTTTACTTTAACTCCCATATAGACGGACGTAAAATCTTTATGGGGCCGGAAGAAAGCATGCAGATTCAATCTAATCTGGCTTCTACCATAGCCATGGCATTAGATGAATGTCCACCTCATCCTGCCACCAGAGAATATATGCAGAATTCCGTAGACCGAACTACCAGATGGTTAGAGCGTTGTAAGAAAGAGATGAAGCGTCTGAATTCTCTGGAGGATACCATTAATAAGAATCAGATGTTATTTGGTATTAATCAAGGCGGAACTTTTGAGGATATTCGAATCGAACATGCCAAAAGGATTACTGATATGGATTTAGATGGTTATGCCCTTGGTGGTTTGGCTGTTGGTGAGAGCCATGAAGAAATGTATCGTATTATTGAAGAAACGGTACCATATTTACCTTTGGAAAAACCGACTTATTTAATGGGTGTTGGTACACCTGCTAATATTCTGGAAGCAGTAGATAGAGGTGTAGATTTCTTTGACTGTGTATATCCTTCCAGAAATGGAAGGCATGGACATGCTTATACCAATCATGGTAAAATGAATCTGATGAATGCAAAGTACGAATTAGATGATAGACCCATTGAAGAAGGCTGCCAGTGCCCAACTTGTAAGTACTATAGCAGAGCTTATATCAGACATTTGCTAAAAGCCAAGGAAATGTTAGGATTACGGTTACTTGTTATGCATAACTTATATTTTTATAATAACATGATGGAAGAAATCCGTAATGCCATAGAAGAAAAGAGATATAAAGAGTATAAAAAAGCTAAGTTAAAAGGCTTTGCTGAAGGTGAAGAGTAAATATAAAGGGATATAAAAGCTAGGTTAAAAGGCTTTACCGAAAGTGAAGCGTAAATATAAAGAGATATAAAAGCTAGGTTAAAAGGCATAAGTATAAAGGGTAAATATAAAGAGTGTAAAAAATCTAAGTTAAAAAGCTTTACCAAAGGTAAAGTACAAATATAAACATAAATATTAGGAGGAATTATTATATGAATAATTTAATTTTTTTAAACCAAGGTACACCTGCAGCAGCATCGCCTTGGGTGATGTTAATCTGGATTGTAGCATTGGGTGCGTTGTTCTATTTTATGGCTATCCGTCCGCAAAAGAAACAACAAAAGGAACACCAGGCTTTGTTATCCACACTTGAAGCTGGAGATAGTGTACTTACTTCAAGCGGTTTCTACGGTGTAGTAATCGACGTTATGGAGGAAGTTGTTATTGTTGAATTCGGTAATAACAAAAACTGCCGTATACCGATGAAAAAAGGAGCAATAATTGAAATAGAAAAACCAGCTTCCGCAGAGAAAACAGATAAGGAATAAAAAACAGGTAAAAAGTCCCTTCCAATCAATAATTATTCATACTTAATTCTTGACCAGGAAGAACCACTTATTACCATAGACACAAAATAATTTACATGACCAAAGTAAATAGGAAAGTTATAGTCCAGCCTGTTGCATCCCATAGGCTGGACTATAACATAGAAAAAAAGACCTTTTTTCTTACTTGCATTTTTTCTTTTTTAATCTATCTTCCAAGTCCTCTAATATGGAATAGGGTACTCGAATATTCCCTTTTCCAACACCTAATTTAATATTAGGTTTCGCAGCACCATGGAAATCAGAACCACCAGTTATTGCTAAATTATATTTATTTGCAATATGTCTTAATCGTCCTTCATCAAAACCCATATTGGAGGAATAGATAGCTTCTAATCCATCTAAATCAAAATCAACTAAATAGGCTACCAGTTTTTCTACACCCTCTAAAGAATATTTATATAATAGAGGATGTGCTAAAATAGCAAGACCTCCAGCCTGATGAATCAGTTTGATTGCTTCTTCTGGTTTTAAATACTCTCTGGGAACATAGTAGGGACTGTCCGAATTAAGATATTTAGTAAATGCATCCTGATTTGTTTTTACATATCCGTGTTCCACCATGAATTTTGCAAAATGAGCTCTGGTAAGAACAGCATCACCTCCTGTTTCACGCATTTTTTCTACGGTAATATCGACACCTGCTTTTTGGAGATTGGAAGCCATTTTTTCATTTCTTCTATCTCTTTCTAACCGGGCATTGCCTAATTCCTCACTTAGAATTGGATTATCTGGGTCAACAAATAATCCAAGAATATGAATGTCTTTCTTGTCATAAGCAGCAGAAATTTCAGTACCGGGAATAACTTCAACCTGATTGCCCTGTTCTGTAACTAGTTTGGCTGCTTCCTGCGCTCTTTTTATACCCGCCAATGTATCATGATCAGTTAAGGCAAAAGCAGATAATTCGCTTTCAACTGCTAATTGTACCACTTCTTCTGGAGTTAATGATCCGTCAGAGGCTGTGGAATGAACATGTAAATCAATATATTTCATGGAATCACTTCCTTTTCTAATAAATTTTAATAATAAATCTTACAAGCCTCTTAATAGCTCAAAAGTCAAGCCAGCTGGCATGACTTTTGGCTAGAGTCTTGACGATATATGGACAATGTTTTCAGCCGGTCTACGCCAAATTGAATATATATGCATCGATATTCATCATTTAAAAGTTTTGAGGCTTTTGACACTCAAATCATATATTTCTTACTGGAAATATATTAGTGTAGTATATCATTAATTATAATTTCTTACAAGTCAATACGAAACCAAAACCATTCTGAGTGTGTAAATTAACCGTTCAAACCGCCCAATTTACCAATATAATACTTAGTAAGTTGAGAATATTAGTCCATCTCTCATAATATATTACAATATAATCATTATGGAGGAGCTATATGGACAAAGTGTTGCACCGAAATTCGAAAGCATTAGTTATACTAAAAAATTTGCTGATTTCCTACATTGTAACAGGGCTATTACTATTATTACTATCATTTCTTATGCTGAAATCAGATTTATCAAATGGGATTTTAAGTGGAGGTATTATCTTAACTTACATATTATCCTGCTTTATAGGTGGCT
>CALDJN010000002.1 GCA_937901695.1 uncultured Anaerocolumna sp. | reverse complement strand
GCCTTGCAGCAAAAATTCCCGCCACTAAACCAGATGCGCCACCTCCAACTATTATCACACTACTCATAGAGGAACTCCTCTCAGACAAGCTATTTTTTCATTACCCTATATTTTAACCGTACCCACCTATTATTTCAAGTATTATTATAAATGTATAAACATAATATAAAGTGTAAAAAGGTAATGACATAGTTCGATTCAATCATAAAGACTCTTTTCTTTTCATAAGTTTCTTATCTTAAAAGGAAATGACACAGTTCGATTCAGTCACTAGAATGCCGCAAGCTAAACGGTAACATGACATATAATTTAACCTCATCAGAGAATTCCCCCGCCCCTGTAAGCTGGAGTAACCCCCTGCTTTGTAGACATGAGTAATAACTTGCCTGTTTCAGCAGGAGTTCAAGTTCCTGCTGAAATTCCACGTAGTGCCAATGAAATTATGAGCAAGTAGCGTAAGGAGATAAACTTATCTGTGGGCAAGTGAAATATTCGCTTTGAAAAATATTTTGAAAAATAAAATATTGACTAATATTTAGAAAAGGAATAGATTATAAGAAAAAGAAATTTATTTGCATTTTTAGGTTTATAGTAGAATTAAATAAATTACTGTTCAAATTAGAACATGGGAGGAAAAGCCATGATAACCAATCCAATTAAATTAAAATCAGCAGTAAATAATATAGAAGCTGAACTAATTATTAATTTACTCCACAATAATAATATTACGTGCTATAAAAAGAGTAAAGGTTCAGGCGGATATATGAATATTTATATGGGATATTCCGTATATGGAGAAGATATCTACGTAGATAAAAGTGATTATGAAAAAGCAACTCAATTGTTGGATGAAATATCAACTAACAATGAATTAATTCCTGAAGAAGAAGATAAAGAGAATGCTCCCGTTCCTTTTTATAAAAAGCCACGAATAGTTGCAAGAATTTTATTAATAACCATGCTCGGGGGAATGCTATTAACAGCTATATTAAATATCATATATTAATATTATATACTGCACATGTAGATTATAGAAGATTCACCCTTGTATTCCAAAATCACTTATTGTTTGCGCATTTTATAATATTAACGTTTGTTGTTCTTAATTCATTACTTTAAAACTGGTAGCTGGAAAGTGAGGAGTTTATGAATAATATTTATATTGGGCTAATATGTTTAGCCATGTCTATTTTTATTTTTTTCTTTTCAACCAAAGAAGGAGAAAATGCATTGGGATATAAATCCCCACAATTAAACACACATAAAAAAATTTGGTTATGGACAAATAAATGCTTTGGATTTTTAGCTTTAATTGATTCCATCGGATATATACAATGTTTGCAGAGAATCTGCCAATAGTGCAAGATAGAGAATGCCACTGCCCCTTCGTGCGACTTGACACAGATTTCAAAACATTGTATATATCCTCTCCCATTTTTAAAACCTAAATTTTGAAACATTTCACCAAAACTCTAGATCAAAGTGTTCTACTTAGGTCATAATCAACTAGAATAATTCTCCAATATGGAATATAACTCTTCTTCGTCTTTTACAAATATTCCTTCTTCTAATTTTATCTGCTCATATTGGGTCAAATGATCTACTGCAACTTCCGTATATTCATATACCGTCTTTTGGTCACCAAAATAAATAACTATTTTACCATTTTGAGATTTTAAAAAGAACTGATACTCAACCAAATCTTTATTATATGTTTTTCGCAACGTTACCTTATTTTCTGAGAAAGTTAAAAGTTCAAAAGATGTTAATCCTTTTTTAAACTCTTCAAATGTCATATCTTTCATATAATTATGGAGATACTCTATGACTTGTATACGTGATAATCCAACTAAATAACTTGGTACCTTTAATTCTTCTTCCGTCATATTACCGGTAGTTATATCGTAACTTTGCAGAATGTATTTGGTGCTTGGTAATATAATTGCTTCATCAACCGTATCAACTGGTATGGAACTTTCCCCTAAACCCAGATTGTCAGTATTACTTATAGAATCCGTATTGTTCCTATTGGTATTACTGTAGTTGCTATTCATATTACTATTATTATTTGTTTGTTGATTACCAACATTCTGTGCTATATCAGTAGAAGTACCTTCTTTATCAATTTGTAGGAATCCATTCTGTTCTAAAGATAATATTAATTCCTTATTGCGCTCTACTGCATTTTCATTAAATTTCTTCAGGGCATTTTTATAGCTTAAAAAGTAGCATACTGAAAACATTACTGCCAAAGAAAAAAAACTAATGAAATATACTAATGCCTTTTTGATTTTCACAAAAATCACTCCTTTGGCATTAAGTATTCACTAGTTTTTCCCATAATATACAAGATTGTCATGAATTAATTGTATCAAATAAGATTTATTTGCCCATGGGATAATCATTCTTCCCATGGGGATTCATAAAGTTCTTTTTCAGTAATTGTTTTAGTAACTAATCCGCTTACGCTGCTTGCTTATAACCTTATTGCCACCACGTGGTAATGAAGTTAAGCTATTCCAACGCCACATTATTACTGGTTCTATCATTAGGGAACACTGCAATATATGTTTTACCAGGATTTATAGTTAATTCTTTACCTGAAGCATCAAAATACTGTAAAGAACGATCTGCTTCCTTCATGGTCCAACTAATCTCTACCGCTTTTCCATTGGTAATATAATAACCTTTACCGGTGGAATTCTCAATATCCATAGTTTGATAATCATTCTTATCAATATCCCATTCCTTTACAAACTGAATAATGATATTTTTAAAGGCTAATTGTTTGCCTGTGTTATAATCAGTGTGCTCCTTGTTAAATTGGAAGCGCTTATATGTTTTTTCTTTCGTGTCATAAATAAAATAAGGTGAATAATAGCTGGAAAATGGAATAGTTACTTTCTGTGCATTCTTGCCGCCACTTAAATCCGAATCCTCACCAAAGAATTGAAAATTACCTTTAAATCCATCTTTATAATTTCTTTCATACCCTTTTATTTCAACGCCTTTTAAAATTCTATCCTTACTGGTAAATGCATTATGAGGGGCTTTAATGGATTTATCACGATAATATACCGTATCACCAATACCGGTTAACCCGTCTAAATCATTAATCCCCAACTTTTTTATTCTCTTCTTGGCATAGGTTGTTTCACCAAAATGAAGATATATGGCATCAAAAGCGTCTGCAAAATTTACATAATAATGTCTCGCACTACGTATAGAGCCAATTCTTTCTTCATGAAGATTCTGCTCCTCAAATATTCCCATTAATCTGGTGATGCCGCCTTCAACAGTTGCCTCTAATAAAACAGAAGCATCCGATGTTCCACTTTGAGGAGATGCAAATTGTATGTTATTAAGCATAATGGCATATGGTCTTTTATCTCCGTATTCCTTTGGAATCCATAAACCTGTTAATTTACTTTTAACTTCATTATCATGATTTTCCAGCTCTGGAGTTGGAGTTGGTGTGGCAGTTACTGTAGGAGTAGGGGTTATCAAATCTTCTTTAACTTCCTCTGTTTTTTTCTTACAAGCTATTAAGAAACAAGCCATAATAGTTAATAATATTAGTAGTAGGTTACGCTTTTTCATATAATGTGAATTCCTTTCTTGTCTATTTTATTCTTACAGTTCAGACACTGGCTGAACAATAACATTATTATCTATAAATAATAAGCTCTTCTAAAACCTGTCTTTGTTTCTTTTCCATTACGATTCTTTCCTCATCCTCCATATGATCATAGCCAAATAAATGCATCATACTATGTGCAGTCAAGAATGCAAGTTCCCTTTCCTCAGAATGTCCAAATTCAGCAGCCTGCTCCATCACTTTTTCAACAGAAATAATAATATCACCTAATAATAATTCACCTGTTTCCGGATTAAATGTATCATTATCCTCTTCATCTAATATAGAAAAATCACCAGGCGTTTCATAATTAATCATAGGAAAAGATAACACATCAGTGGGTGCATCAATGTCTCGATATTCTCTATTAATTTCTCGAATTTCCTTATTATCTGTAAGGATTACATTTAATTCAATTTCATATGGACAATTTTCTAAATCAAGTGCCTTATCCACAACTTTTGAAATGATGGTTTCGTAATCTAATTGAAGCTTAATCTCTGCTTCATATTCTAAATTTAGAGTCATGGTGTCTTCCTCCCGTTCTTTTTATATAAAGTAAATTACTTTATATAAAATAATTTTATGTAAGATAATTTTATGCAAGATAATTTTATGCAAATAATTTTATGCAAGATAATTTTATGCAAGATAACTTTATGTATTAAAATTTGTTCCCTTAGTATATTTCATATTTAATGAAATTTCTTTCTCACATGGCTATTCCATATGTAAGAAAAAATCCCTTAATATGTTATACTCTTTAATAGATAAACCAGATTGATCTAAGCTTCCTTTTGCTAAACGCATTTGGAATACATTATTCACGATTTTTTCAAGGGAAACTTTTTCAGGTGAAATACTTTCACCTCCTCCTGCTTCTTTTTTATCTAATTGTATTATATATTCTTTCATTGCTATAATGCTTATGGTAAGCATGACAATGGCAGCCTCAGGAGATTTGGGCTTTTCATAATTCATATTATGCTGGCAGATGATATCTATAATAACTTGTGGAAGGTGATAAGCCTGGGCAAGTTTTATTCCCTCTTCAACATATTGTTTTCCTTCTATCCTTCCTATTTGATAATAATAACCGCCTGCTTTTGCAATTGCTTCATTAGCATGAATCGCTTTTGCCGCATTAGCAGATATCTCACCAATCTCAATGGATTGGTTATAATATTTTAGGGAGTGCTCCTTTAATCTTTCCAATAGAGGAAAGTCTAATTGAAGTATTTCCTCTAATGTATAATTTCCATCTTCATCTATTAATTGAACAGGTTTTTCTATTATATCTTGACCTGATAAACCTGAACCACTTATTCCTTCTAAAGCAACAGCAATTTCATCCAAGCCCTCATTACGTTTCTTTACTCCAATCAATTTATCATAATAATAATGAACGCCATAAGTAATTCCAATTACGCCCACACTGGAAAGCAGTGAAAATACAGCATCTATATTCATGGTTTCCCATAGCATAAAGTTATTCATGATAAACAGTAAGGTGACCTGAATGGAAAGAACTATTATCGTAGTAAGCCCTATGGTATTAAGATTTTTCATAAAGCCTGACAGCAGACACATTAATGTTCCAACAATCAGTAAATATATAACAATTTCAATATTTATTTGCCCAATAAAGCTGGCAAAAAAGATTAAATTATACGTAAAAATCAAGCCCAGATGTATGCTGAATAAAGCTGCTATAACGATACCACCAACCATCCAAAGGTGTACTTCATGGTTATTTCTAGTTAGCATAGCCATGAGAAATGATACAAAATAGCAAATTATAACCAAACTTTTGAAATAAGGGAATTCTTCTACTTTAAGGTTAAGACTATGAATATAAAAAACCGTAATTGACAATAGAACTAAAATCAGGATACATAGTTTTAGAATATCAATAGGGGTTGTCCCTTCTACATATCCCAAAGCAACTATCATAATTGCAGAAAAAAACCCCAATATAACCCATATGGATTTTATAGAAAGTCCTATTTTTGATAATATATTTTTCACATTAGTTCCTCCAGTATTTTATCACCAGGTATTTTACTATTTCCGTCCTTTGTTTCTCTTATCTTTTTGCTTTGGGCTTCTTACTTTATAACTTTTAATAGATTTTGCTTCTACTTTATTACTGCCAGAATCTCTTACCGTTCCTCTGCTTTGCTTTGTTTCATAAATTTCATATGCCATAACTATTTTTTGTACCAAAGGATGTCTGACAACGTCCTGACCGGTTAAGAAGGAGAATCCAATATCCCCAATTTTACTTAATACTTTAATAGCAACATCAAGTCCTGATTGGGCTCCGGAAGGTAAATCCTTTTGAGACAAGTCTCCGGTAACTACTACTTTAGAGCCAAATCCGATACGTGTTAAAAACATCTTCATTTGGGCAGGAGTAGTGTTCTGGGCTTCATCTAATATAATAAATGCATTATCTAATGTTCTGCCTCTCATATAAGCAAGTGGCGCAACTTCAATCAAGCCTTTTTCTGTATTCTTTAAATATCCTTCTGCTCCCATAATCTGATAAAGAGCATCATAAAGAGGCCTTAAATATGGGTCTACTTTACTTTGTAAGTCCCCAGGTAAAAAGCCTAATTTCTCTCCCGCTTCAATGGCAGGTCTGGTTAAAATAATTTTACTCACTTCATCGTTCTTAAATGCAGTGATTGCCATTGCCATAGCCAGATAAGTTTTACCTGTACCGGCAGGACCAACACCAAAAGTAATCATTTTCTTACGTATCTGGTCTACATAAGATTTCTGACCTAAGGTTTTTGGTTTAATTGGTTTACCGGCTATGGTATGGCAGATTAAATTCTGATCGATTTCTATAATTGATGCTTCTTTATTCTCAAAGCTTAAAGCTAATGCATAATTAACATTTTGTTCCGTTATGGTATTTCCTCTCTTGGAAAGCTCCACCAATTGACTAAATATACTTTTTGCCTTGTTGGCATTATCCGTTTCACCAATTACTTTTACTTCACCATTTCTTGCAATAACCGTTACATTTAATGTTTTCTCTATTATTTTTACATACTCATCGAATTGACCGAATATATTTTTCTCATGTTCTGCAGGTATGTCAATTTTGGTTTCCAGTAGACTCATCGCTTTCTATAGCCCTCCACTCACTGTCGTCGATTGTTTTATAATCTTTTATTGATTCTTCTACAATAATTTTGCCCTTAGAAGTACAATTATTATTCTTAATATTTATTGTAACATTGTTTTCAAGAATTAAAACATCTTTTTCCATTAATTTATCAAAATATCTTAATAATCTGTTTCTTCCAAGCTCTAACGCTTCTTCTTTTGTGTAAGTTTTCCATACTTCTGTAAATTCTTTATAAATGCTTTTAGAATAACTGAATGGAAGATAAAAGTTGTCTGTCAGATGCAGCGTAGATTCGTTAACAATTATATCATACTTACCATACATAATTCTAGGATTATATATATTAAATTTTTTCAGAAAAAATGACAGGGAATACCCAGATTTCATTTCTCCAGTATACTGCTTTTGTTTGTATTTTAGTGAAAAAGTATCTTCATAATCATAATAAGATTTACCAACAATATCAGCATCTGCAATTACTGCTCTTTTATTTAATAGGAACTCATTATCACCGATAATATCTACCACTCCAGATACTAAGATATCGCCCTTTTTTACAACAGAACCAACCTGAACCATGGGAGTACCGGTTCTTGTTACAATTTTAGTAATAATGGCATCTTTTGATGCAATGATGTGACAAGGTTGTGTAGCTGTTACAGCCGGAACTGGCATATTGGTTTCCGTTATTTTTATAATTAACCTGGTCCCTTTGATTTCTGCAGATACCCAGCCAATATCACGATATGTACCACGAATCAATTCTTCAATGCCCTGACAATCTACCTTCTTTTTCTGAATCCCCATATACACTTCATTTTTCTTTAAAAACTTAATCATAGCTTCTTCTGTGTAAGAATGTCCACCTAATATACTGATATTCCAAATAAATAGAGAAAGTACATAAAGAATAAAACAAAAAAGAAGAATTCCTAATAGAAATCCCTTTCTGCGTTTATATTGTTGGACTAGGAAAGGTAGTCCATGTCTTCTTTTTATCAATGGTATGGTACCTGTTTTTCTTGCAATGGGCTTTAACTTTTTGTAATCTTTAATCATGATATAACATTCATAATCTCCCTTTACATTTTGTAAGTTCCATAGAAATATTCCACGGTTACTACACAAATTAATAAAGCGTTCGGGAGATTGCCCTTTTAATCTTATAAGCAGGTAGCCTCGAATCCAGCGAAATAGCTTAACAAGCATGCTTAAGCCTCCATCTTTCTGCAAATATCTAATAGAAAGTTTCTTATGGTTTTTGCAATTCTTTTCCTGAAACAAAATCAATGCTGTATATCATACCTATAATTTTCATCTCATCGTTAGTAAAGTATACTATGTTAAGGTTTTTACCTTCAATATTCATTCTTCCGATTTTCGTCAATATCCGTATGAAGTTATTGTTGTATTCTAAGATACCTTTATAGTTCTCAATATATATTTCATTTCTTCCTATTGCTGTCACAATTGGTGCTCCGGCTAACATATCAGAAGGCAGACGCAGCTGATTGGAAAGGCTTTCAAGATAGGTAATTCTCTCCGCCTTTTCCTGTTTTTTTTCTTTATCTATAGAATCATATAATTCTTTATGATTTTTTTCCTTATTTTTTTTATGTCTGGACTTGAACTTTTTCATTCATACCTCTTTGCACAATTACTGTACTATTATAGAATATATGGTGTTAAGGCATGTCCTATTCGCATTTTTTTAAGGGCACTGAAAATCGGTAGTATGAAATGCCAAAATAGTCCCCTAAAACGAAATCAAACCCCTAAATCATTCGTTTGAATGAATTAAGGGTTTAAATGTTTGCTTTTGTAGACTTTATTCTTATTTGAATTTACGTTTTCTAGCAGCTTCAGACTTTTTCTTACGTCTTACGCTTGGCTTTTCATAATGCTCCCTCTTACGGATCTCCTGCTGGATACCTGCCTTCGCGCAGTTTCTTTTGAATCTGCGGAGAGCGCTGTCTAAGGTTTCATTTTCTTTCACAATAACATTTGACATAGTCTCACACCTAACCTCCCTCCAGTTGTGTATTGTGCCTATACAACTGTTTGGGTATAATTTGAATAGCACTATAAAGATTATATTATCGGTTATCATTTTTGTCAATAGCTTTTTCCATTTTTGTATATTATAAGGTTCACTTTTTAGACTTTAAAATATTTTATATAATTTTATATAATCTTTACTTTTTCTATTATATAGTTTTATTTATATTGATAGTTCCAATTTTACTTTATTTGGCTTTCTAATATGGAACCAGCCCTTGCTATTAATTCATCCACACCTGCAGGATTTTTTCCACCAGCCTGTGCCATGTTTGGACGACCGCCACCGCCGCCTCCAACTATTGCAGCCAGTTGTTTGATTAGATTTCCTGCATGGGCACCCTTCTTCATTGTTTCATCAGTAGCCATGGTAATTAAGTTTACTTTACCTTCTGTAACAGAGGCAAGTACAATTACCCCTTCTCCCATCTTAGCTCTTAATTGATCACCTAGATTACGTAACCCATTCATGTCTACATCAGGTACTTTAGCTGCTAATAGTTTAACACCTTTTACTTCTATCACTTGATCCATAACATCCCCTAAGGCATCTTTTGCTAATTTATTCTTTAGCTTTTCATTTTCAGACTGAAGGGCTTTGATTTCTTCGTGTAAGGCTTCAATTCTTTTAGAAAGCATTCCGGGTTCTGCTTTTGCTGTCTTTGCTGCTTGATTTAGTTCTTCCTCAATTTCTTTATAATATGCAAATACACCGTTACCAGTTAATGCTTCAATTCTTCTGACACCTGCTGCTACACCAGTTTCAGAAAGTATCTTAAATACGGTAATACTTGAAGTATTGCTTACATGGGTTCCGCCACAAAGTTCTTTACTAAAATCACCCATGGATACGACACGAACATTATGGCTATATTTTTCACCAAATAAAGCCATAGCTCCTGTTTTCTTAGCTTCCTCCATAGACATAATCTCAGTATGAACGGTTAAACCAGCAGCAATTTCTTCATTTACAACTGCTTCTACTTTCTCAATTTCTTCTTTGGTTAACGCTGAGAAATGTGTAAAGTCAAAGCGTAACCTATCACTGGTTACATAGGAGCCAGCCTGTTCTACGTGAGAACCTAATACCGTTCTAAGGGCTTTTTGTAAAAGATGGGTAGCGCTGTGGTTTTTTCCGGTAGATAATCTATTATCCAGATCAATTGCTAAATTAACCTGCTCCGTAACATGAAATATTCCCTTTGTTACTTTACCAACGTGACCGATTTTACCGCCTTGTAATTTAATAACATCTTCTACCTCAAATTCTGCATCAACAGTTGTAATAACACCTATATCTGCAACCTGACCACCGCTGGTTGCATAGAATGGAGTCTCTTCTACTATTATTGTACCACTTTGACCTGCAACTAATTCATTAACAACTTCCGTTTCAGTAGTTAACGCAGTAATTTTAGATGTATGATTGAATTTTTCATATCCAACAAATGTACTTGTTAAACTTGGGTCTAATTGCTGATATACAGTTTCATCTGCACCCATATAATTGGTTACGGCACGTGCACTTCTTGCAGTTTCTCTCTGTACGTTCATGGCTTCTTTAAAGCCTTCTTCATCAATTGCAAAGCCCTTTTCTTCAAGGATTTCTTTTGTTAAGTCTAATGGGAAACCATAAGTATCATATAATTTAAATGCATCTTCACCGGATAAGGTCTTTTGCCCTGTTTTTACAAGGTTTTCTTCTAATTCAGAAAGAATACTTAAACCTTGATCGATGGTTTTATAGAAATTATCTTCTTCTATGGTGAGCAATTTAAGAATATAATCTTTCTTCTCTTCTAATTCAGGATACCCGTCTTTCGAACCTTCAATAACCGTACTGCTTAAGGTAGCTAAGAAACGGTCCTTAATTCCAAGTAAACGTCCATGACGTGCTGCTCTTCTAAGTAATCTGCGAAGAACATATCCTCTTCCTTCATTAGACGGAATGATACCATCTGAAATCATAAATGTAACAGAACGAATATGATCTGTAATTAGTCGAATGGATACATCGACTTTTGGATCTTCTTTATAAGTAACACCAGCAATCTGACATACTCTGTCCAGAAGTGTTTTTATGGTATCTACATCAAATATAGAATCGACATCCTGAACTATAACGGCAAGTCTTTCCAGTCCCATACCGGTATCAATATTTTTCTGGGATAGTTCTGTATAATTGCCATTACCATCATTTTCAAACTGTGTAAATACATTATTCCATACTTCTATATAACGATCACATTCGCAGCCTACTGTACAGCCCGGTTCTCCACAACCATACTTTTCACCACGGTCATAATAGATTTCTGAACAAGGTCCACAAGGTCCTGCACCATGTTCCCAGAAGTTATCTGCCTTACCAAAACGGAAGATTTTTTCTGCTGGAATACCGATTTCTTTATTCCATATGTCAAATGCCTCATCATCTTCTTCATATACAGAAGGATATAATCTATCAGCTTCTAGTCCTACTACTTCAGTTAAAAACTCCCAAGACCAGGCAATTGCCTCATGTTTAAAATAATCACCAAAGGAGAAGTTACCAAGCATTTCAAAGAAAGTACCATGTCTTGCTGTTTTACCAACGTTCTCTATATCACCGGTACGTATACATTTTTGACAAGTGGTAACCCGTTTTCTTGGTGGAATTTCTTGTCCTGTAAAATATGGTTTTAAAGGTGCCATACCTGAATTAATTAATAATAAGCTCTTGTCATTTTGCGGAACAAGAGAAAAACTGTTTAATTTTAAATGTCCCTTACTTTCAAAGAAATCTAAGTACATTTTTCTTAGTTCATTTACTCCATATGATTTCACTGTGTTTGCCTCCTACGCACATCAATGTTTTCTCTCTTGTTTTCTTCTAATTTAGAGAGTTCACTAGTACTTCATTATAAATATTATTTAAATATTTGTCAATGAAATTGCAATAGGCATAGAATAAAGTAATCTTAATTACATATATTTAGTAACAAGTATTATAATGGGGGAAAAACTTGGATATGGATTGCGGAGATAAAATATATAGCGAAGACTATTTTGATTTATTAATTGAATATGGCAGATATCTAAGTCAACTAGAAGCTGATCCCAATCTATGTTATGACATAATTAATATCACCCATGCCGTTGTGTATTATCCAATCAGGAATTTACCAAGTAATTTTCTTCAAATATATGGTTACGGTTCAATACCTTCTTGCTTTGGCCTTTTAGATTTACCAAGCTTAGAAGCTTCCGGCGTAAGAAGAGCCCGTAATATTCCAGCACTTGATTTAAGAGGAAATGGAGTTTTAATTGGTATTATTGATACAGGTATAGATTATACTCACAAGGCTTTTATAAAGGCGGATGGAACCTCAAAGATTCTTTCTATCTGGGATCAAACGATTATCAGTGATAATCATCCAGAAGGCTTTTTTTATGGAACGGAATATACCAGGGAACAGATTAATACCGCTTTGGCTAGTGAAAACCCATTATCTGTAGTCCCAAGCGTTGACGAAATTGGTCATGGAACCTTTTTAGCAGGTATTGCAGCAGGTAATTTAGATGAAGCCAATAATTTTAGTGGAGTTGTACCTGATTCAGAGTTAGTTGTAGTAAAATTAAAACCTGCAAAAAAGAATCTGATGAAATTTTTTTCAATTCCTCCGGATGTCCAGTGTTATCAAGAAACTGACATTATGTTAGCAATGAAGTATTTAAATAATACTGCAACACGCTTAAATAAACCTATGTCAATTATCATTGGACTTGGAACAACTAGTGGGGGACATGATGAACGTGGTGCATTAAGCACTTCTGTATCAAGAGTAGGAGATAATGGTGGAATGGCAGTAACCATTGCCGGGGGAAATGAAGGTACCAGCAGATTACACTATTTAGGAACCTTTACAGGAAACGATAATTACGATACGGTAGAGTTAAGGGTCGGACCAAATGAATATGGATTTTCTATGGAACTTTGGGGTAACGCTCCCAATACCTATTCTTTAGATATATTATCTCCATCCGGAGAATATATTCCCCGAATTCCTGCTAGATTCGGTGAGACCAGAGAGATTCGTTTTATCTTTGAATCAACTGTTATTAATATCGATTACCAGTTAGTGGAAGCCCAAACAGGCGATGAACTTATTTTATTAAGATTTAAAAGTCCTGCAGAAGGTATCTGGAAATTTCGTGTATATGGCTCCGGTCCTTTGGAAAAAAAATTTCATATATGGATGCCTTTGCATTTATTCGTAACCAGCGAAACCTATTTTCCACAATCAAATCCGGAATATACCTTAACTTCTCCAGGTAATTCTGTTATACCTATTGTAGTCACAGCATACAATGTTACAAATCAAAGTTTGTATTTGCCTGCAAGCAGAGGTTATACCAGGAGCGATGTCATCAATCCTAATTTTGCAGCACCTGGAGTAAATTTAGTGGGGCCTGGAAAAAATAACAGTTACACAACTATGTCAGGGACCAGTGTAGCTGCTGCACATACAGCGGGTATTGCTGCCATGCTGTTAGAATGGGGTGTAGTGCGTAAAAATCATCCTTTAATGGATAGCGTGGATATTAAAAACTTATTGATACGAGGGGCGAAAAGAGATCCCAATATTACTTACCCCAATAAAGAGTGGGGCTATGGTATATTAGACATTTATAATACTTTTATCAATTTAAGAGGTGATACCTAGAAAACAGTTCCTATTTTTATGTCACAGGCTGAACTGTAATATTTTTATCTGATAGCTTAATCATTTTTTCACCATTAACTCCTTTTTGTTTTATTTATAATTAATTTCTTTATAAAATATATTTTTTATATATTATTTTCTACTTTACTTTTATTATTAAATACAATTATAATATTATATTTTACTAATCAGACTTTTAATTATTTTATAAATTTATTATATTTTACTTTAATTCTTGG
>CALDJN010000001.1 GCA_937901695.1 uncultured Anaerocolumna sp. | reverse complement strand
CGATGCATTAAAACCAAAAGCTTCGTTTCCTTTTTCTGATCCTGCAATGGATTGGAATATTAAATCCGATGGAGCGCCCTTTCTTATTGCTTCCATCTGAGTAGTAACGTGAGCAAGAACACAGTTCTGAGTTGGAATCTTAAATTTCTGTTTTGCCTCTTCGAATCGATTAAGTATTCGCATTACACTCTCTGTTGAATCATCTACAGGGTTTAAACCTATAACAGCATCTCCTGCACCATAAGTTAAACCTTCCAGTACGGAAGCCATAATACCGTCAAGATCATCAGTAGGATGGTTCGGCTGCAGACGGCAGCTAAGAGTACCTGGTTCACCAATGGTAGTATTACAATGTGCGGTAACTCGAATTTTCCTTGCACCATACACTAAGTCCATATTTGACATTAATTTGGCAACAGCCGCTACCATCTCAGCAGTAATACCACGGCTAATTCTTCGAATATCTGCACCAGTTGTATTTTCATCTAATATCCATTCGCGGAACTCAGCAACTGTCCAGTTCTTGATTTCGTTGTAAATTTTTTCATTCACATCGTCTTGAATAATTCTTGTTACTTCATCAATTTCATAAGGAACTGCAGGATTATTGCGAAGCTGCTCTAATGTTATGTTCGCAAGTACAATCTTCGCTGCCACACGCTGCCCGGCAGATTCTGCACCAATTCCAGCAAGGGTATCACCTGATTTTTCCTCATTTGCCTTTGCCATGACATCCATAAGAGACTTAAACTCATAGGTATGCCCCAACAATTGTGCTTTTAATATCATAGTCCACTCCTATCTGCGTGTTGGAAGTATCTCATCTCAATAAATTGACTATTTCCCATACACACGTGTCATATCGTAATTTCAACATAGTTGATTTTTTGAAGCTAATGCCTAAGGCACATTACTTCTAGTTGAAAAATTTTCAACTTACTTGTATTTAGGATTATACAAAATGCAACTTTTTATTTATTAAATACCAAAGTTTTTACAACTACCGGTAATACGGTACCTTCTGCTACCGGTTTTCCGATATCGACATAATCTCCATTCTCTACATGGATGCTATCCAGGCACACTATATCTTTTTTGTATTCAAGCATTCGATACAATGTTTGCCCCAGAACCTTTGCCATATCATTTTCCACTAAGATAATGAAAGGAAGTTCTTGTTCCATTAATTCCTTCATTCCAGCCAGAAGACCTTTTGCATACTCAGTAACTTGCACAAAGGAAGGGGTTTTACCTCCCTCAAAAGCAATGGCTACTTTCTGAAGTTTTCCCTCTAACTTAAACCAGTTCAGTTTCGTTTCAATAGCTTGTTCCAAACTCTTAGCTGATTCTTCCTCTTCTTTGGACAACTTTAGAATTGGTAAGTTTTTAATTGGAAATGTATCTTTGGTATACGTAATGGTACTACCGCTTATCTCCATTGTATGAGTTCCGGCACCAACTACGGTTGCACGGATTGTTTCAACACTTTTAAGGACAGTGAGCTCTTTACATAACGGTGATTCTTTAATTGCTTGTCCTAATAAGATTCCAATATCACCATATGCAAATTCATCTGCTACCTCTTCTTCACCATAAATATAATCTGCTACGCCACCAGAAAATGTAATACTTGTAACTGGACATGATTTTTTAATGGTTTCGTTACAGGTAAACTTAGTTTCCTGCTCGCCTTCTTTGCGTGTAATAAATAATGAGAATTCATCATTCATCGGTCTGATTCCAACACTCTGCATTAAGGCGTAAACCATAGCATCCAGTATCGGCTGTATATTTTCTTTTCTCGCTATGGTACCAACACTTAAGGATAGATTTTTTCTTTTTATTAATTCTTTCATCTTCTCTGACAGGTAAGTGATTTGTCCTGAGTTTTTATCTATTTTTATCAGTCGTCCACCTACATCAAGGCATCCAGTATCTTTGACTTCTCCGTGGTTAAATAAAGCAAGATTACTTGTTCCTCCACCAATATCAATATTGACAACACCGGTATGACCTTCTTTGGAATACACATGTGCACCGGCACCTTTTCCTGCGATAATGCTTTCTAAATCAGGTCCGGCTGTTGCTACTACAAAATCACCTGCAAAACCACTTAAGGTTGTTAATACTTCTTTTGCATTTTCCTTTCTGGCTGTCTCACCAGTGATA
This sequence comes from uncultured Anaerocolumna sp., assembly GCA_937901695.1. Classification (GTDB taxonomy): domain Bacteria; phylum Bacillota; class Clostridia; order Lachnospirales; family Lachnospiraceae; genus Anaerocolumna. Next base: position 5,844 of record CALDJN010000001.1, on the reverse strand, counting down.
ATTACTGCTCCCGTATTGATCTTAGCTTTTTCAATGCCGGCTTTTTTATATTCTCCTTCAATTATTTCCCTAACCTTTGTTCCGTCTATTTCAGTTGGAGAACGCAGCGGCGTAAAATATATCTCACTTCGATATATAATTTCTTTATCAACAATTTCCACTTTGGGAACAGAGAAGTTAGAGGCGATATTCTCAATCATTAATTTTGAAAAAACCAGCTGTGTTGTACTGGTTCCGATATCGATACCTACACTTAACAGTTCTTCTCTCATGCCTACTCCCATCTTCTTATATCATCTACATTACTCTGCATCACGTGCCTTATTAGAAACGGTGAAATCTAATCATCAATTCGTTCATGTATATAATGAAACAATTCTTCAACTCCTATTTCTTCCACTGTATCTATTGGAAAGATTTTTTGTGCACCAGCTTGTCTTAGCTCCATTTCCACTCTTTTTATATCCTCCTCGGAATCGGCTAAAGTAACTTTGGTTATGATTCCAATAATTTCTTTTGCAAAGGTACCTGCAAATGCCGGAGGTATATAGTTGTCTCTAACCGTGGGATCACCAAGGATTGCTATGAGCTTTGCATCTATTGCAGACATAATGAGAGCATGGTAGTAATTTCGGTTCTCCATATATTCTCCGGGGGTATCAATTGCGTTATTATAAAACTCCACCGATTGTGTTTTTTTATACTTTAGTTCCAATGCATCCAGCTTCTGACATAGTGTTGTTTTCCCACTTCCGGTTCTACCCATAAATATTATTTTTCCACTAGCCATCTTAACCTCAATTCCAGCACGATTTTAGTACTAAATAGGAAAGTATTTAAAATTAGCCACTTGCGTTTCTTCTGCTACGTCCTTGTAATTGCTGCAGGAGTAAATAATAATTGTCCGGATAGTACAGAAACTACATCTCGAATGGCTGATTCAACAGAACTAACATCTCCAGTAATCACAAGTGCTCCACTGAAACGGTCAATAAACCCAAGTCTTACATCTGATGCTTTGGTAGCAACATCGGCTGCAATAATAGCACCCTCACTAGGTGTTATTGTCATAATTCCAATTGCATTCATCTCATCTAAAATTAAACCTAGCTTTTGGTATATTTCTACAGTAGGATTAGCAATAATATGAGCAAGTGTAATTTGTTTACCAGGTACAAACTCCTGAACAATTCTTTGTTTCTCATCGATTTGTATGATAAGTCCTCACCACCATTTCCTGCTTTAAGAAATCTTATGAAGGATTTCAGAAATATCTGAAATGCTGGCAGCACGAGGATTGGTTAAAATACAGGCATCCTTTAACGCACCTTCTGCAATCCCTTTCTTTTCTTTTAAAATATCTTCTGTACTTATCTTACATTCTGTTAGTTTGGTTGGCATTTTCATCCGCTGCATAAGTTTCGTAATCTCACTGATTAAGTTTTTCACACTTAATCGAACTGTGCTGCCGGAGACACCGATAAGTTTTGCAATCTTTGCATATTTTATTGCTGCTTCTGAATAATCTTTTGGTGTAAAACCAGTAATGTTACTGTTAAATTCAATTACATGTGGAAGTAAAATAGCATTGGCTCTTCCATGGGGTACATGGAGCTTTCCACCAATGTTATGAGCAATAGCATGATTTAGACCAAGAGAAGCCAAATTGAAGGAGATTCCAGCCAGGCAAGACGCATTATGCATTCTTTCTTTCGCTTCCATATCTTCCGAACTTTCATAAGAGCGTAAAAGGTATTGATATACTAAGCCCACTGCCTTTTCTGCAAGAGCATCGGAAAAATCAGTGGCTTTCGTAGAAACATAGGCTTCAAGTGCATGGGTTAAAACATCCATACCAGTATCAGCTACAATAGCAGGCGGAACCGTTTTCACAAGTTCTGGTTCCAGTAATGCTATGTCAGGAATTAAAACATCCGATACTAAAGGATACTTAATTCCTTTTTCCTTGTCAGTAATTACTGCAAAAGAGGTTACTTCGGATCCAGTTCCACTTGTTGTTGGAACCGCAATAAATTGCATTTCCTTAAGCTTTCCTATCTCTCTTGAAAAATGCATAATTGCCTTGGCTGCATCTATTGCGGAACCACCACCCACCGCAACCACAGCATCAGGCTCATAAGCTACGACTTCCTCTACTCCTTTAACCACTAATTCCATGGGTGGGTCAGGTACAATGTCGCTAAATATCTGAAATGACCCTTCTGCTAAATATTTGGTGATGGAATCAATCATTCCAGACTTCACCATATATGGGTCGGTTACGATAAAAATTTTCTTTTGTACTAGGGTTTGCAAATATTGCAAAGCTTCCTGGCCAAATATGACTTTTGTTTTTAATTCGAATGTGTTCATTTGTCATCACCTTTTTTAAGTTTCATAGTTACCTAAATATAGTATGTATTTTTTTGATAACTATACAAAATGTTAAAAAGTTTTGGAAAAAGAAACTTGATTTGAGTGCCAAAAGTCTAAATATAGTTTATTGAATGAATAGTGTAAACGACTTTTGACAATCAAATCAATCTTTAATGCTTGAACTTTAATGAGGATTAGAAAAGTGTAAAAAAAAGATACAAAATTCCATTTAGAATTTGTATCTTTTTTCTGGCAATTTAATTTTTAATAGATTATCTGCTTAAGAAAGTCACTGGGATTTATGGCTCTAATTAAAGAATTTATGTACCATCTGCAAACACTCTTCCCCTATATTTCTTCAAAGTTTCTAGGGCTAACTGTGATTCAGTAAGATCGTCTGCTTGTATTTTATTTTCTCCATAGAGTCCTTTTAATCCCTTTAATATCTCTATAACATAAATGACTTTATCATCAGGTAATTCTTGAAGCATTTCAACGGCTTTTTCTTTAATCTGAGTCATACTTACTATATTCACTCCTTTCAAAGCAACTCTTTCTGAGCAAAGAAACTTTTCCAATAAATCTAAAAGTCAATAGCTCTTCATATAAACGTGGATAATAGTCAATCATATCAGAATCTGGCATATGCCGCTGCATAACGTGATATATAGCGTAAAGCGCTGCCAAACACTACCTCAGCATTACTATACATCATTCCTACATTAGCAAAAATAGCTGCAAAAGCTCCGGCACTAATCTGACCATTTAAAAGCTCACGAACAAGTAATGCTAAAATCCCTATATATCCACCAATAATCAGTAGCCTTAATATTAAATCAACCCGTATATATTTCATTTCAGCACCTAATGTGTTTATGCTAAAATAGGTCAAGGGTTTGCTGTTCAAACTCACTTTTTTTGTTCAACATATAAGGTACCTGATTTAGGATTGCTAAGGTTCGCATATCGTCGAATATCCACTGTTGGATTTGATTTTCTGTCAGTAATAAAGGCATTCTATCATGTACATGGGAAATAGATGCATTTGCGTTTGTTGTTAAAATTACAAATCTGGCTTCATCCTGATAAATATTATAGATACCAGCCATATACATAACCTTTTCATTTTGCGGAGTAAAATAGATTTTTTCTTTGTTTGCATTCCATTCGTAGAACCCGGAAGCGGGAATAATACACCGTCTTGAAGCTAAGCCCTCTCTAAACATCTTCTTCTCAAAAGCTGTCTCAGAACGTGCATTTATGATTAATCCCTTATTTGTAAAGTTAGGAAAACCCCACTTTACTATATCCGGTTCAATTTTCCATCCACTTGCCACCAGGATAGTTGCATCGTTTGAGGGAAATATCTCGCCAGTCTTTATCTTTGTATTACTATACTTTTTATCCAATTCTTCTAATATCTTTTGGATTTCTCCTGAAGTTTCATCGCCAACATAATATCTTCCACACATCACAAGACCCTCCCTAATGTTTTACCTGTATTATACCTTGCTTTCGTTTAAACTTATACTGCATAATAACCTCACAACTAACAGATTTTTCATTCTATAGCAATCCAATATCTTTGTTCTACTACCCCATCCACGGTAACTTCATTTTCAAGGATGCCACCATTCTTCTGAATACTTTTTGCCGAGCCAATATTATCTTTATCACATACCAACAAAACTTTATCTATTCCTATTATCTTGCATTCTTTTAGTGCAAGATTAATCATCTCGGTCGCTATTCCCTTTCTTCTTTCCGAAGGTCTCACACCATCTCCAGTATGTCCTCCATTTAAGAGCAAAGAATCACTTTTTCTCCTGTAGCATACCATTCCTCCATCATATCATTCAAATGTCCTTGATATTTTGTAGCTAACTTTACTAATTGTAGTCTCAATTCTGTCACTCCTTCATATACTGCTACTTCCTACCCTTCTACAGTTTCAATAACATACCATTTTTGCCTTCATGAAATCCATATTTCTCATAAAGTGGTTTTCCCATTTTAGATTCTTGTAACAAAAAAATATGATATTCTTTAACCCGTGCTGTTCTAATTAGCTTATCTAAAATAGTTGAAGCAATGCCCTGTCGTCTGTATTTCTCATTTACAAACATACTTGTAATATAAGCATTTTTCCCCCATGGATTAAATAAGGATGGAACCGAATTGTAATAAAAAATAATACCAGTGCCAATAACCGAAGAATCAACTTCTGCCAATACAATGTCACATTGCTTTTCTAATAGACCTTTTTCAAAATATAAGTATAAGTTACTTTTTAATAACTCGTAGCTTTCATCAGCATATGAAATATTGATAAAATCGAGTCTGCTATCGACCAAAAAATCTATGTCCTCCATTATTGCATTTCTATAGATGATTTCCATTTGATGCATCCTCCGCAACCAATTATTTATATAATATTTTTCTCGAATAATTGCTGAAACTCTTAAATTCTATATTCGTCATTATAGCTCACTTTCATATTCTGACTTATCTTCATTCTCTGCCATTTCACTTTCATTTACTATTCCCATTGTTAATAAAATTACTATAACAATTCATTAAGTGAATGAATCACTTTGTACCCTTTTCCGATACTTAATATCTTCTGCACAGTAAAGTATTTTTTATCTCTGCATAATAATATAGCTTTTACCCCAAGTTCCTTAGCCCCCATGCAATTTTTCAGATTATCATCAATAAAAACAGCCTTATTAGGACTAACATTTAACTCATTCAATGCGGCTAAATACATTTTTTTATTTGGCTTTGTTACTCCAATTACTGAAGATATTACAAATGATGAAAAATATGAATCAAATCCTGCATGGATAAATACATCTTTTAAGGAGGGCCATGCGTCTGAAACAACTGCAAGCTTATATTTTTCAAAAAGCAAAGGGATTACATGAGTAGCATCCTCAAAGAATTTATATTTTTCTGCATTATAAGTCAAATCTCCTGCCAACCCGTTCACAGCTTCATCTTGCAATTGAAGTTCAGGTAATGCCTTCGAAAATATATCATAGTATTTTCTGAAATGCTCATATTCCTCTTCCTTCGTCTTTATCATGGTAATTGAATTTATATAATCGCCTGCTATAGAAAAAGCTCTATTTCTTTTTTCCATATTAATATTATCAAATGCGCTTTTGTTAACATGATTAAAGAATTTTGGCGATATGAACCAATGTCCCGATTGGGGAGCATTTAACACTTTACCCGAATCAAAAAGTACAGCCTCAATATTATGTAATCTCATATTCCCCTCCTAAGCAATTGGTTAAAATGCCGTATTACTACTTATGATTTTTTTTATAGACTTTATTTAACTGTTGTTAGCCTCCATACCCGTCTCCGTTTTTTAATAATAACTTTTCAGCAATTTGTTGGCACTCTATTCCTATCTTATTATAGAAATCACCATCTCTAATGGTTTCTAGAAATTGATAA